>CAZTUL010000005.1:13521-60266 GCA_964616275.1 uncultured Spirochaetaceae bacterium
CACTGATTGCAGCTTTAGGAATAGTCTTGTTATCGGCACTTTTAATAGTGCTGCAACGCGATTACTCAACCACTTTAGTATTTCTCTTAGTTGCTTTAGCCATGTTCGTCGCAGGGGGCGTTGCTTTTCATTTTATAGCTCTCGGTGCTTTTGGGATTGGAGTCCCCGCCTTCATCTTCCTTTTCCTTGAACCGTATAGGATACGCAGATTAGTGAGTTTTCTTTTTCCATCAATCGATCCTTCTGGTTTAAATTGGCAGGTCCAAAATTCATTAAAAGCAATGAGCTCTGGCGGCATATTCGGCAAGGGTCTGGGAAACGGCGTATATAAACTGGGAATTATCCCTGAAGTACAGAGTGATTTCATTTTTGCCTCTATTGTTGAAGAATTGGGATTCATAGGCGTCTTACTATTTTTCCTCCTTTTTATCTCGTTCGCAATACTGGGTTTTGGAGCAGCGTATCGTCACGGTAAAGCGGGGAATCAATTTACCTCTCTAGTTGCTTTTGGCGTTACTTTTATGATTCTCTGGCAGGCTATTGTGCATGTAGCCGTAGTGAGTTCCTTGCTTCCTCCTACAGGTATTCCACTTCCTTTTTTCAGTCAGGGAGGGACCAATCTTTTCATGGTACTTGGAGAATGCGGTTTACTGTATCGGTGTATCAATGATGAAGCACAGGAGTCTATAGCCCATGGATAATGCCTATCTGTATGGACATGATTATGATTCCTATCGCTCACATACGATTCGTCCCTATGAGGAGTCTTTCTCTACGCTGTCGGAGCAAGCAAAAAAGAGGTCGGTACACCGCCTGCGATTATTTCTGCTTATAGGCGTAGTGTGTTTTGGTTTGCTGGGCTACTATGCTCTTCGATTCATTCCCTTGTTTGATATTCAGAAAGTTACATTCTCGGTAAGTGGAGGGTTTGCTCAGGTTCCTGATCAAGCCAGAGACTTGGCAGAGCAAATTATTGGCAAATCGCTCATGAGCGGACACCCCCGTGAGCTTCAAAAGGCCCTTGCCGGTATTCCTGTGGTTTCAGATGCAAAGGTAAAAGGACGTTCATTTTCATCATTGGAAGTGGAGTTGCACATAATAGAGCCAACGACATTTGTGGCTGCTGTAAGTGCTGAAGATACGATTTCAGGTATCTATTTCGCCCAAGACAGAAATCTGGTAGAAATTGGATATGCAGATTTCAAGGCTTTTGGTAATCGTACTTTCGTACTGGAAGTATCAGAATCATATGCTGAATATCTTACATCCTATGGGCTCGATACTGGCATGATTCGTGCCATATCACTGGCTAACCAGATGGGACTCGATGAAGCGGGTCGTTACAGGGTTATTGGAAGAATTCGTTACGAAGAAAATCTAGAAACACCTTTTGGACATATGATACTCGAATTGCCAGCCTACTCGAGTATATTATCAATTCGTGAACCGGTATCCGAATCACGGTTGCACGACGCGGTGCTATTGATTAAACTAGAGCATGAGCAGAATCGTAATATTGCCCTTATGGGGCAGGTACGCTATGATTTGTATGCTCAGTCATTGGTGAGTCGCTATTGATTCGGAGGTAATGCAGTGGGCACAGATAAAATCATGATGGGTCTAGATATTGGCAGCTCCTGGGTTCGTGCTGTAATAGGTACGGTAAGTGGGGATGGGACCGTCATGGTAGACAGCATGTGTGAACGGCCAAGTGAGGGTGTTCGAGCAGGTGCCATTGTGAATATCGAACAGACAATTCGCTCAATAACATCGGTAATCTCTGAGGCGGAATTGCAGGCTGGAGCAGATATCCAACAAATCATTATCGGCATCGGTGGTGATCATATTGAAGGAATTCCTTCTCAAGGTGTCGTTGGTATCAATGCTAAAGATCAGGAGATTAAACGAGAAGATATTTTTCGATCCCTCGAAGTTGCCCGTGCTTTTGAACTTCCCCTTGATCGCGAAATTCTCCATACGCTTGTTCAGGATTTCCGCGTAGACGGGAGGGATGGAATTAAAGATCCCATTGATATGCTGGGTCATCGTCTCGAAAGTCGGGTGCTCGTGGTCACTGCATCATCTTCAGTATGTCAAAATGAGCGAAAATGTATTCAGCGTGCAGGTTTCCAGGTTCAGCGTCTGGTTGCACAACAATTAGCAGATGCAGAGGCTGTTCTGAGTGTAGAAGAAAAGGAAATGGGTTCTATTCTCATAAATATTGGTGGTGGAACAACAAATATGATTGTGTATGCCAATGGAGCTCCAGTTTTCACCGGTGGGGTTAATCTAGGTGGATCACATGTTACCAATGATATTGCCTATCTCTTAAATAAACCCAAGGTTATTGCTGAACAAGTAAAGTGTGAATATGGTAACTGCCACATTCCTTCAGTCTCTCCTGAAGAGACGGTACTAATCCCACAAATCGGTGGACTTCCTTCAATAAAAATGCCCAAAAAGGAGCTCAGTAAAATTATTGAGCCACGTATGGCAGAAATATTCAGTCTTCTGCAGGTAGAACTCGAGAAGAAACAGGTCAGAGGTTCTTTTGGTGGTGGAGTAGTGCTGGTTGGTGGTGGAGCTCTCCTCTCTGGAGCAACAGAATTAGCCTCGGAAATATTTAGGCTTCCTGCAAGAATCGGCTTCCCTGAAGCTCTGCATGGACTTGATCGATCATTCATTAATCCACGATACACTACCACACTCGGATTAGTTATGACTGAGGCAAGAAGGGTTCGGGATCAATACGCCACTGGGGGGACAAAAGTAGATCATCCGAAACATTCCGGAGCTTTTGGTAAAAAAGTTCGTGGTTTTTTCCGCACACTATTTTAAATAAACTGCGAGTTAATCGCTGGAGGATATTATCAATGGATTTTGATATGCTAGAAGATTTGCTGCAAAACGAACAGACTCCACCTACCGACATAAAGGTTGTAGGTATTGGCGGTGCTGGGGGAAATGCGATTAACAGAATGATTGCGAGCGGCCTTAAAAAAGTCACATTTGTTGCAATGAATACCGATATTCAGGCACTGCAACGATCCAATGCACAAATTCGTATGCCGCTTGGACGTGAGTTGACCGGTGGCTTGGGAGCCGGAGGAGTACCTGATGTTGGAGAAAAAGCCGCTCAGGAAAGCCGTGAGGAGATAAAAAAGCTTCTTGAAGGTACTGACATGGTTTTTATTACAGCAGGAATGGGTGGTGGAACCGGTACCGGTGGAGCTTCAGTTGTTGCTGAAGTGTCCCGTGAAGTCAATGCTCTTACAGTAGCCGTTGTTACGACGCCATTTGCATTTGAAGGGAAGAAGAAGCTTCAGCTTGCACTGAGTGGTATTGAAAAACTGAGAAAACAGGTAGACACACTCATTCTCATTCCAAACCAATATTTACTTAAAGTGGTTGAGAATAATACACCAATAAAGAAGGCATTTCTCTTAGCAGATGATGTATTGAGACAAGGCGTCCAGGGTATTAGTGAACTCATAACTGAGCCAGGTGAGATTAACATTGACTTTGCAGATGTAAAAACGGTTATGAAAGGTAAAGGCGATGCTCTCATGGGTATAGGTGTTGGAGAAGGCTCTACGCGTGCTGTTGATGCTGCTCGTGCGGCTATTAACAACCCGTTATTAGAAAATGCCAGTATTGATGGAGCAAATTCTGTACTTGTTAACCTTGCTGGCGGAGATGGCCTCACACTTCAGGAATATCAGGATGTGGTTGAACTCATCACAGAAAACTGTGCAGAGGATGCTTTGATTATTGCCGGACAAGCTTACAATCCTGAGTTGGGAGAGAAGATTAAAGTTACCGTGGTAGCAACCGGGTTTGAACGTTCAGAGGAGTCTCTCGAAGACCAGATTGAGGTTATCGATTATAAACGAAGAAAAGCTGAAGGCCCTTCGTTACCACCTCGAAATGGTGAAAATCGTGAGCAGTCAGCAGCTTCGAAAAGGACTGATTTAGATTCTGAAGAAGAGGTGATTACGGTTAACAGATGGCAAGATCTTCAGCAACAGCTGGGAAATAGACAGCAATCTAACGACTACAGTTTCCCTGCGGTATTGCGATATCAACGTGGTGAAGATGGAGACCAGTAACTAGGATGCATCCGGTCGATCTCGAACTGGTGAATGATTACTGTGACTTCCTGCTCGTAGAACGGCGCGTGTCGTCGGCTACTGTCGTTGTGTATTCGAAGGAAGTAATGCGTTATCTCAATTATCTCCGCTCCCGCTCTGTTGCAATAGAAACGGTTGATACAGAGATTGTAGCTGCATATGTTATACACCGTGTAACTGAGCAACATGTGTCTCAGAGAACACAAGCAAAAATTCTCAGTACATTGCGATCGTTCCATAGATATGTGAATGAGGCTTCGATACGTGAAGATGATCCGGTAGCTCTTGTTGATATGCCAAAAATTCCTTCAAATCTTCCTAAGAGTGTTTCGTATGATGCAGTAGACGCGATTCTTTCTGCGATTGATGTCACGAATGGTGATCCTTTGGCAATTCGTGATAAAGCTTTGTTTGAATTGATCTATTCCTGTGGCTTGAGAATTTCTGAAACGTGCTCTCTCACAATGAGCGATTATCGTCAAGAGCAACACCTTATTCGAGTAATTGGAAAAGGTAATAAGGAACGACTGATTCCTGTTGGCGGCTATGCAGAAGAAGCACTTGATCTCTATATCCGTGAGGTACGGCCAACATTACTTGGAATGCATATTCACGAACAAGCCATTTTCCTTGGAAGGAGAGGGAAATCATTGACAAGAGCTCTTGTATGGAAACGTTTTAAACAGTATTGCACAATCGCAGACGTGGATGCAAAGGTACATACACTGCGGCATTCCTTTGCTTCTCATCTGCTGCGTGGTGGTGCTGATCTGAGAACTGTTCAAGAGCTCCTCGGTCATAGCGATATTAGGACTACCGAGATTTATACACACACTGAAACTGAAGATCTCTTACAAGCATACAGAACGTTCCACCCAGATGGGGACCCGGACGCTTTGTGATGCAGATTGCATGTTTGTAACGTATAGAAGGTATGCAGCAAAATAATTCGATTATAGCCGTGTACTGTATCCCCAATCTTACATTGCAGGAACGTCTAAAAATTGTACAGCTGAATCTCTCTCCACCGGAAATATTCTCGTTACATCCAAACGATTTAGGAATTCTCGTAGGGCAACAACGTTTCACCCATACATCTACCCAACACATTGAGCATCATTACAATCTGTTCATACGGTGGCTAGAACAGAAGGGACATGAGTATATATGGTACCAAAGTGCAGAGTATCCACGTCTATTACGGGAAATCTCCGACCCACCATTTCTTCTCACCTATATAGGGGATGTTTCCCATCCAGAACCGGTAATTTCCATAGTTGGAACACGAAATCCAAGTGAACGTGCACGCCTTTCTGCATTTTCACTCGGTTTACAATGTGCTGATTCCGATACCTTAGTGGTATCAGGTTTTGCTCGGGGTATTGATCGATTAGTGCATGAAGGTGCAGTAGCGGCAAGGGGACGCACATGGGCAATTTTAGGCGGTGGTCTTGATGTATTATATAGAGGTTCATCCATTATGGATCGAATAATCTCATGCGGTGGTGCTGTCCTGAGTGAATTTCACCCAAATGCAGCTGCATTACGTTGGCATTTTCCTATTCGGAATCGGGTGATAGCAGGTCTATCTCCCACCACGGTGGTTGTTCAGGCACCGATTAAATCGGGAGCACTCATCACTGCAGACTACGCATTGCGGGAGGGGCGTGATGTTCTTGTACACACTGAGGGGTTATCTGGCAGTGCAGGTGCAGGAAGTAGGAAATTGGCAGAGGATGGAGCTGATTGTATTACCAGTTTGAAAGATATTTCTGAACCATTGTATACTTCTTACCAATCTGCCCGTGAGCTGGCAATTATTCACTCAATCAAAGCAGAAACCTACCCATTTCGATGTGGCACCTATCGATTAAAATTCATAAAGGGTCATACGTTGTAGAACCGGTTCTGTGCATGATATACTCACGGTATGGATAATTCCAATCAGATTGAAGTGGATGCGTATCTTAATTATATTCAGCATATTCGTAGACTTTCTGATCATACAATTATTTCGTATCAACATGATCTGAAACGATATTCAGAATTTTTGGCAGAACGAGACATCCATATTTACTCGGTAACTGCAATGGATGCTCGTCGATTCCTTGCGAATCTGATTCATGAGGGAAAGATTAAAAATCCCACTATGAACAGAATTCTATCTACATTACGTGGGTTCTATCGGTATGCATTGCAAAAAAATCGATGTTCGGTGAATCCTTTTTCACGCATAGAGGGAAGTCCCCGCTATAGGAGGCTTCCGAATGTGCTCTCACAAGCTGAAGTAAAACGAATACTTGAATTTCCAATTATCTCATTTATGGATTTACGTAATTCGGTCATGTTTCATCTGTTCTATGCAACAGGATGCAGATTGTCTGAACTCTTGGATGCAAATATTGAGGATTTAGATCTTCAACAGGAACGAATGCTCGTTCGTGGAAAAGGAAATAAACAACGGTATGTATTTATAGATCCTTCAACAAGAATACTTGTTCAACGGTATCTGAATGAGAGAACACAATTTCTTGAGCAGTTCAGTACCGCAGAAGGGAAACACACACATGCTTTATTGCTGGGAAAACGTGGTAAACGGTTGTCGGCTTCGAGTGTCCATAGTATCTTTGAAAGGTATAGGCTCAAGTTGGGATTACATTCAAGGTTAACACCCCATATGTTACGCCACAGCTTTGCCACACATTTGTTAGACAATGATTCGGGGATACGTATAGTTCAACAATTGCTTGGACATGCATCGATTTCAACGACACAGATTTATACGCATGTTTCACATGAACGTATACGTACTGTGTATGAACAATGCCATCCCCATGGAAGGAAAAAAAATGGAAATTAGAGGGACAACTATTATAGCTGTGCGTAGAGGAAATCTCGTAGCTATCGCGGGCGATGGACAAGTCACAGCAGGTGATGCAATTTTAAAGGGTAACGCGAGGAAAGTCCGTCGTATGATGGACGGTGCTGTGCTCTCGGGGTTTGCTGGTGCAACAGCAGATGCTTTTACTCTATATGAAATTATTGAAAAAAAATTAAAACAGTACCATGGTGATCTCACTCGTGCAGCTGTAGAAATGGCTAAAGAATGGCGGATGGATCGCAATCTGAGAAAACTTGAAGCAATGCTGCTCGTTGCAGATAAACACAAGACATTCCTCATTTCTGGGATGGGGGATGTTATTGAGCCAGAACATGACGTTATTGCTATTGGTTCAGGGGGTAATTTTGCTCTCGCTGCGGCAAGAGCCTTTATGGACTGTTCAGAACTCTCTGCGGCTGATATAGCGAGAAAATCGCTTGAGATAGCTAGTGAAATCTGTATATATACGAATGGTTCCATTATTGTTGAACAACTTGAGGAGTAGATATGAATTTAGATGAAATGACCCCTGCAGAGATTGTACGGGAATTAGATAAATATATTATTGGACAGCAGGAAGCAAAAAGAACTGTAGCAATAGCGTTGCGAAATAGAGCTAGAAGAAAACTGTTGCCCGAATCTATCCGTGAAGAAGTTTCCCCAAAGAACATCATTATGATTGGGCCTACAGGAGTAGGTAAGACAGAAATTGCCCGTCGAATCTCAAAACTTGCAAATACCCCATTTGTAAAGGTAGAGGCGACAAAATATACCGAAGTTGGGTATGTGGGAAGAGATGTTGAATCTATGGTGCGTGATCTTATGGGCACTGCTGTACAGATGACCAAGAAAGAATTGGCAGAACAGCGACGAGCTCAGGTTGAAAAACAGGTGGAAGAACGGCTGCTTGATCTTTTACTTCCCTCTGAATCATTTCCCGGAAAAAACCAAAACTCATCCAAAGACGGCACCGCACTTGAGGATGCTACGAAAGATACGCGTGAAAAGTTTCGACAGTTTTTAGCTGAGGGAAGATTTGAAGATCGTGAGGTGGAAATTACCGTATCACGAAAAGCAGGTACTCAGGGAGTTGAATTGCTTGCCGGAGGGAATCTTGAAGATTTGGAACAAACCATACAGAGCCTCGGAAGTATTTTCGGCGGGAAGGGAAAGAAAAGAAAAGTCTCAATCAAACGTGCACGAGAAATTCTTATGGAAGAAGAGACTGAACGAAGTTTAGATCAGGAACAAGTTATTGAGATTGCAAAAGAGCGAGTCGAGCAAATGGGAATTATTTTTATTGATGAGATTGACAAGGTCGCTGGCAATAAGGGTGGACAACATGGTCCCGATGTTTCAAGAGAGGGTGTGCAGCGAGATATTCTTCCCATTGTTGAGGGGAGTAAAGTGAATACGAAGTGGGGTATGATTGATACGACTCATGTTCTGTTTATAGCAGCTGGAGCATTCCACGTATCAAAACCAAGCGACCTGATCCCCGAACTACAAGGACGATTCCCGCTTCGGGTTGAGTTGAATGAGCTTACCAGTGGTGATTTCCTCAGGATTCTCCAAGAACCTGAAAATGCGATAATCAAACAGTACATTGAATTGATGAAAACTGAAAACCTTCAACTTGTTTTCCAGGATGAAGCCTTACAAAGGGTAAGTGAAATTGCATATTCGGTGAATGCTGCGACAGAGAACATCGGAGCACGCAGACTTTATACTATTATGGAACGATTACTGGAAGAGATTTCATTCAATGCGTCGGAAATGAGTGGTCAAACAATAGAAATTGATGAAGCGTATGTACATGAGCGACTCGCGGAAATTCTTGATAATGAAGATTTGAGTAGGTATATCCTATAGCCGGGGAAAGGGGTTATTCGAATGAAGTACATCACAATTGTAGCTAAGGACTTTGAGGAGGCTGTACGGAAAGCTCGCGATCAGTATGGGCCTTCACTGCGTATTCATAGTAGACGTGATGTACAGGGGAGAGGTGGCTTTTTATGGCTGGCTAAACGTACTCATGTTGAGCTCACCTGTTATCTTTCTGATGCTGACTCTCAACCAGTCGATCGGAGCACTCCAGACAAACTGAAGTCTCAGGAATCTGAACTTGAGCAGAAGAACGATGTGGAACTGAACGTTGTAAAACAAGAAACACTCCCTCAACAGGATGTGGAACCTCCTGCTGTCTCCGATATTCAGATTCACCAGGAGCAGCTTATTGATCATGCCGTTGCTTTATTAACAGAAAATGATTTCTCGACCAGTTTTATTGATGAGTTGCTTTCACTTTTACGTGAAGCTCTCTATGAATATCATGATGAAGTACCCTCACGTGAAGAATTTGAATTGATTATCGTAGATAAAATTGTATCGCTCATAGAGATTGATCATGCTACACAACTCTCGCCTCCGCATGTTTTCGTGCTTGTTGGGCCTACTGGAATCGGTAAAACAACCACTATCGCTAAGATTGCAGCACTCTATGGATTACAGAAGGATCCAGAGTATAAGCGTTCTGTACACATGATCACCATTGATTCTTTTAGAGCTGGTGCATTTGAACAGCTTTCAGCATTCGGGGGGTCTCTCGGAATCGAGGTGGAGAAGGTAAATCATGAGGAGGATTTCTTTCGCGTACTTCAAAAAGCCGAATCTGCTGATCTCATTCTTGTTGATACCATCGGTAAAAGCCCTCGAGATGCCGATTTGGCAATAAAAATGAAGGCTCTTCTTTCGGTTCCGAAGCGGGAAGAAACACAGTTCTATCTAGCTATTTCCGGTGCTATGAAAACCGAAGATATTCGTCGTGCGATTGATCAGTACGCTTCTTTCGGTCTCACGAGTATAGTTGTGACGAAGATGGATGAAACTGAGACGTTAGGAAACGTATTAAGTGTCTGTAGAGAGCGCAGCATGCCAATATTATTCTTTACCGATGGACAGCGTGTACCGAAGGACATACATAAAGCATCCGCTTCAACGATGCTGGGACAATTGCATGGTTTTTCACTCGATTTCCAAAACTTGTGGGTCAACCAAATCAAGGTTGATCAATAAGTTGTTGTACTGAATCAAATGTAAGAGTCTCCATTGCAGAAGATGCAATTTTTCCTTGCCTCACCATGTCTGCAATGATATTCCCAATCGCTGGAGCCGCAATATTGCTTCCCCAAATAGTAGATCCTTTTGGATTTGTTACACCGATATAGATGATGTATTTCGGATCTTCCAGAGGGACAATTGCCAATGTGCTTGCGAGAAAACTATCAGGCCCATAGGCTCCCGTAGCTGCATCTGTAATCTGAGCTGTTCCAGTTTTTGCACCAATTCTGACACCTTCCACGGCAATTCGAGAAGCAGTTCCACCCGTTTGTGCTGCTAACTCCATTCCTTGAAGTACTGTGTCGACTACTGTCTGAGATAAGAGAGAATCTACTGCAATTTGTGGTTGGTTGCTCAATAGTTCTTTACCATCATGAGACCAGATAGTCCGTATCATGTATGGTGACAGGACATGACCGTCTGTAGTTAACGCGGTTGCGGCAGTTACGATTTGAAGGGGTGTAGCTGCAACCTCCTGCCCGAACGAAATCGTCGCTTTGCTTCTCCCTGACCAAGATGAAACCGGATTAAGTACACCAGAAATGGCTCCAGGCATTCCTGTTTCCCATATCCTGCCGAACCCAAAGTTTGATAGAGTTTCATAGAATTTGGTATCGTCAGTTTGCAAAGCCCAATGTGCAACAGCCCCATTGCATGAGTTCTGTATCATGCTTTCCGGTGTGATATTCCCATGAGCTGATACACATTGAATTGTTGTAAGCTCACCATTCGGCATCGTAAAGGAATAACTTCCATCACAATAGAAAGGCTCATCAAAATGTGCCTGATCCGCTTTCAATTCAGCTGCAAGAGAGAATATTTTGAATACTGATCCAGGCTCATACATTGATGTGATGATTTTGTTCTGACGATATTCTGGTTCTGATAATTGATATTCATTCGGGTCGTACCAGGGAAAGGTCGCAGCCGCAAGAATTTCTCCCGTTTCAGCTCCCATAATAATTCCCGTAACACTATCTGGGAAATGTTCCCGATCAATGGAAACTACCTGTGTATCGAGCAGATATTGAAGATCCATATCGAGAGTTAACTGGAGAACGGCTCCCCATGTGATTGATGTGTCTATCTCAGGGTAGGGGAAAAGATATGATTCATACGCGAGCTCGAGCCCCTCTATCCCCCGGTTTTCCGTGTTGGTAAATCCAATAATTTGTGCTGCGTGATAATGCTGCGGATATAACCGGCCAAATTGCTTCTCAATCAGCAGACCTTTAAGCGGTTCCGAGTCCTGTAACAATATGAGCGATTCATATTCAGATGTCGATAATTTTCTTTTTACCGTATAGTAGGTTGATCGTTGTGATGCCTCTTTTACTATGACGTTTGGGTCAACTCCTACAAGAGGTCCAATTTTAGAGGCAACTATAGGGAGGTTTGGTATCTCACGGAGCAATAATGCACAAGAATAGTAGGGCACTTCAACAGCAAGAAGATTTCCATTTCTATCGATAATCGGTCCACGAACCACTTGGGTCGAAACAGGAGGGTCGACGTATGAGGATGTCTCTGAAGGAGTAAAGAATATTACCCAAACTATCTTTATAAGAATAACTAAGGCAAACACCGCCGTAATTAAGGGAAGTATACGTGGGATTGCTCGTTTTTCTCTGGATACCATGGTACAAATATAGTAATATGTAACAGCATCATTGTCGAGTGTAGGAAAGGTGATATGGGTTTTAGGGATAAGAACAGTTATGACGACATGGGCAGAGCAGACGGCAACAGACGTCGTGGTGGTGATCGTATGGATTCAAAGAGTCTACGAATCATCGTTTCTGTTGTAATCGTAGGCATTATACTCTGTATTGGGGTGGTGGTTCTCTGGCTCCTTTATTTTTCTACTTCTGAACCCGTAGTTGCCAATCAGTCAACTAATTTAATTGTTGAACCTATAGAGGCTGAACAGACTGTAGTACAACCACCTGCTTCTGCTCAAAATACTACCACAGAGCCAAGTGCACAAACCCTTTCAAGGACAACAGACACTACGATTGAGACACCGACACCCAATCGTCCTGTTACACAGAGCCAAACTTCACAATCGGTATGGTATGTGGAACACGAAGTAGGGGAAGATGAATCTCTTGAATCAATTTCCGAAGCATATGAAGTGTCGCGAGAGACAATCTTAAGTGTAAATGCAATTAAGAATCTTTCATCTATCAAGGCAGGCGTTGTCCTCAGAATCCCAAATCGGGATGGACAGCTATATACTGTACAGTCCGGAGATTCTCTTTCGATTATTACTAATAGATTCAACCCTACACTTGGTTGGAAAACTCTTCAGGAACTTAATGGACTAAAATCTGAAGTTATTTATCCAGGACAAAAGATATTTATTCCAAGTGCTCGAGTGGACGATGATGGATCACTTGCTTCCTATGACCGTTTCATTCGACCATCCGACGGACGTATAACTGGACTCTACGGTCAAACCGTTGTGTATGGAACCTCCGAGGAGATTGTAGTGTTACAAGGGATTTGGGTTGAAGGGAAAGCAGGTTCTCCTGTAAACGCTTCTGCTACTGGGGTGGTTGTAGATGCAGGGAATGTTCCCGACGGAATGGGCCGATTTATCGTAATGTCTCATGAAAATGGATATAAGACTACCTATGCACATCTTGATCAGATTATCGTAAAAGTCGGAGACCAGATTAAACAGGGTGAACCTGTTGGATACATGGGAAGTACCGGGAGTATCGGTAAAACAGCGCTCTATTTCTCCATCGAACAGGATGGAACAGCTCTTAATCCAGCAAACTTCTTTTAACTATTCCTTCCGTGACAATGCTTATATTTCTTACCGCTTCCGCAGGGACAAGGTTCATTGCGTCCAACTTTTGCAGTCGTTCTTCGGACTTGTACTGGTGCTTGACCTGGTTGAGCACTTCCCTGAACCCGAGTACCCGATTGAGGCGCCCCAAATTGAGATACTTCCCGGTGTGACTCAACAGTCTTTCCTCCTACACTTCGCGGTGGCTTTCTCTGTGCGTCAGAGCTTTGAATTTGTACGCGAACAGTCAGCACAGCTATATATGAACGAATGCCGTCGATCATTTTATCGAATATTTCAAAACCTTCCAGCTTATACTCAAGCAACGGATTTTTTTGGGCATATGCACGTAAATACACCGCTTCACGCAGTGCTTCCAGCTGATCAAGATGATCCTGCCAGCGCATGTCAATTTGACGTAGGTATTGGAAACGGAGGAAATCGTTGAAGGGTTTCTTACCGGTGAGTGCAATTTTTTCATCAATATGTTTCTTTAGTGCACCATAAATCAATTCCTTCAGAGTATTACTTTCAAGCTGCTGATTATCGGGTAATGAAAACTCAGGAACGTAGTGAAAATGCTCTTCAATAGCCTCAGTGAAATAAGCGGTGATTGCTTCGCGAGAAGTTTGAGATTGATCCTTCGCGTCAACGATATCGTTGACGATTTCACGACAGGCCTCTAATGCACGGGAAAGGAGGTCATCTGCTCGAAGAATGTCATCTCTTTGTCTATAGAGAAAATTTCTCTGTTCATTTAAGACGTCATCATATTCCAAGAGATGTTTTCGTATCTCAAAATTTTGTTCTTCCACACGAGTCTGAGCTTTTTCGATTGCTCTGCTTACTAAAGTATGTTCTATAGGGTCAGAGCCCATTCCGATTTTGCTGAGCATACTGCGTACTGAATCCTTTGCGAAGAGTCTCATGAGTGTATCGTCTAGACTGAGAAAGAAACGAGATACTCCAGGATCACCCTGTCGTCCTGAACGTCCGCGAAGCTGGTTGTCTATACGTCGTGATTCATGTCTCTCAGTTCCCAGTATATAGAGCCCACCGAGTCGTTTTACCTCTTCATAATCGGCTTTCCAAGATGGATACACCTGTTTTTTAGCTTGTTCATATTCTTCTGGAGTTGCTTCACTACCGCATCGAGCACGAATACGAGCATCTAATGAACCGCCCAATTTTATATCAGTTCCTCTTCCAGCCATATTAGTTGCGATGGTTACAGCACCTTTAGCTCCCGCATCTTCAATAATCAAGGCCTCTCTTGCATGATTCTTGGCATTTAATATCTCGTGTTTAATCCCTCGATTTCGCAATAAAGCAGATAATTGTTCCGATTTTTCTATTGAGACTGTACCGACAAGTATGGGTTGTCCTTGTGCATGTACTGTCGCAATTTCATTGCAAATTGCTTCTAATTTATACTTTTCACCAAGATATACAAGATCTTGAAGATCCTTTCGAATCACTGGTAAGTGAGTTGGAATTACTACTACGTCTAAGTTATATATTTTCTGAAACTCTGGGGCTTCGGTATCGGCTGTCCCAGTCATACCAGAAATCTTATCATACATGCGGAAAAAATTCTGAAAGGTGATTGTCGCTAATGTTTTATTCTGAACTTCTATGCGAATTCCCTCTTTTGCTTCAATCGCCTGGTGTAAACCATCACTATATCTACGTCCATGAAGGATTCGACCGGTAAATTCATCAACAATCTCTACCTTTCCCTGTGCTACCACATAATCAACATCCCTATGAAATAAGGTTTTCGCTTTCACAGCCTGTGTCATATAGTGAACAAACTCAAAATTTTCTCCATCATAGAGGCTTCCTGAAATGACAGAATTTGTTTGGAGAAGATTCTCTATGTGTGTAAGCCCCTGATTGGTAAAAGTGATGCGTTTCTGTTTTTCATCTACCTGGAAATCACCGTCAGGATCTTCCGGATATTCTCCAGATTCTGGATCTTTGGCACACTCAATGAGAGAGGGTACAATTCGTGAGGCTGCCTTTATCTTAAGGGTGTCGTCTGCAGCCTGACCGCTGATGATGAGTGGTGTACGAGCTTCATCAATAAGAATACTATCTACCTCATCGATGATGGCAAAGTGATGTTGCGGTTGAATCTTTTCTCTCACATCCCATTTCATATTGTCACGGAGATAGTCGAACCCGAATTCGTTATTAGTTCCATAGGTAATATCACATGAATATGCCTCTTTGCGTGCTTCGTTATCCATGTTACTTACAATTGCCCCAACTTTTAGTCCAAGAAATCGATAGATGGGTCCCATCCACTCACAGTCTCGAGTCGCTAAATAATCATTTACCGTTACGATGTGAACACCTTTCCCTTCAAGTGCATTGAGAAAGGCAGCTGGGACACAGGTGAGAGTTTTTCCCTCACCTGTTTTCATTTCCAGGATTGTACCCTGATGCAGTACAATTGCTCCCATGATTTGTTCATCGTAGTGTCGTTCACCCAATACACGAAAAGACGCTTCCCGAGCTAACGCAAATGCTTGAGGGAGCAATGAATCAAGCGATTCTCCTTGTGTAATACGTTTCTTGAATTGTTCTGTAATAAGAGGAAAGTCATCGTCTGGAATGCTGAGTGCCCAATCTGATTGTGCATTAACTTGAGCTACAATGGGAGACAATCGTTTGATGTCTCGCTCCTGTTTGGTTCCGAACAATTTCTGCATAAAGCTTTTGGCCATGGATAACCCTCTAAAACATGATTTTTACCGTAGAAAGTATACCAACTTTGAACTGCTCTGTATATTGCCTCCTTCTTTGAGATGGTATAATCTCGCAGGAGAGGAGTTCACTGTGAAAGTCTGTTTTACAGGAGGGGGGACCGGCGGTCATATATTCCCCGTTTTTGCTGTAGATTCACAACTCATCTCACTAACGAATCAAACCGGCGAATGTTACCAACGATTTTGGTTGGGAAGTAGGTCTTTGCAGGAGAAATCCTGGGTAACTGATGCAGGTATTCCACACATCTCTATTCAAACCGGGAAGCTTAGAAGATATGTTTCGTGGAAGTTTTTTCCAGACATGGTTCATGTTGTCATCGGTTTTTTTCAAGCTTTGAAGATTTTGCATAAGGAACAGCCAGATGTGTTGTTTTCAAAAGGGGGATTTGTATCTGTTCCACCAGTCATTGCAGCTCGACTATTAAAAATCCCGACTATCACCCATGAATCGGATGCAATTCCGGGGCTTGCCACCATTATAAATATCCGGTTTGCAGATGTTGTGTGTATACCGTTTGAGGAGGCAATTGAAGCGTATCCCAAAAAAATACAGCACAAAGTTATCGTAACCGGAGTGCCTACACGGATGCATCTGGAACAAGGAAATGCTGCTCGGGCACTTCACAAATTTGGCTTTTCTGAGCTTCGTCCAGTACTACTTATTTTGGGAGGGAGTCAAGGAGCACTGCAGATTAATAATCTTGTGTGGGATTCGTTGGAGGAACTGCTCAAAATAGGTCAGATAATCCATCAGACAGGTGAACGGACTTTTAGAACTATAGAACGTGAAGGATATGTTTCCATTCCTTTCATAGATAATGCCTTAGAGGATATACTAGCCGCAACGTCGGTAGTGGTTTCGAGATCAGGAGCTACGGCATTAGCAGATTTCCTTGAGATGCACGTTCCCATGGTACTGATACCTCTTGGACTGCACGCTTCACGTGGAGATCAAATAGAGAATGCTCGCCGACTTGCGACATCTGGGGCGGCTGTTGTTATTGAGGGAGAAGAGATTACTAAAGAATATTTTGTTTCTGTTGTGAAAAATCTTGTTTTACTAGATAGTAAACGTAGAGGCATGTTGGAAGCTGCACGAGCATTCCAGATGAGCGGTGCAGACCGGAAAATTGCAGAGACGGTAATACAACTCGCCCGAAGAAAATCGGGTAGAAGGAGAGAAGCACATGGCTGAGTGGAGTTTTTCCTTAGGTTCCCTTACTTTTAATATGGTTGACGTGATTATTATTGCATTGGCAGGTATGTCTGCGATTGTAGGTGCTGTGCGCGGATTTGCTCTGGAGTTCTCGGCGAGAGCGGGATTTCTTGTTGGTTTTGTTGTAGCACTCATCTTCTCTCAGCTTGGAGCTAATCTCATCGGTGAGACGTTTGACGTTCCTCTTCTTGTTGCTACCCTCATAGCTTTTGTTATCCTTTTTATTATTGGGTATGCAGCCATGATGATTGTCGGTTCTCTGCTCGATAAAACTCTTGATGCACTGGGACTGGATTGGTTGGATCGTCTGCTCGGATTGTTCCTCGGTGTTATTGAAGTAGGTGTAGTTGTTGCTTTTGTTGTATATATTCTGGAATTGCAGCAGGTAATCGACCTTTCCGCTTATATTGATCCAAGCATCATTACCACCCGATTAATTAAGCCACTTACTCCGAAGGGTTTAGAATTAGTTAAGGGAATTGTGTAGATGTTCGAAGCTTTCTTACCATATCAGCCAGAATCAGCTCAGCTGTTGTCGCAGCAGCTTTCTGCTCATGTCTTTCCTCAATCCGTTCTGCTGTCGGGAGACCGCTACACTGGGCGTATGAGTATTGCACTTGAGATTGCTCGTGTGCTGTCTTGTACTGAAGATGCGCGTAATACGTGTCAATGTGCATCGTGTAAGGATTTTTCTGTGTATGGCATGTCGAATGTTGTAGCTCTTGGTAATCGGAATCATGCTACGAGAATTGAAGCAGCGATTGCGATGGTAAAGGAGCGGAAGGATGAAAACAGTTATCTGATGCTCATACGAACTGTAAGGATTATGCTGCTTCAGTTTCATGGAGCCTTGTTTGCATCACAGGAGACTAAATCCTCAGCGTTGTTTGAATCAGCAGCATCGGTAAACGATGTCTTAATCGAATTTGAAGAGGCCGCATCAGCAGCACAGCGTAAACAGCTTTTAGACCGATTGGAAGCTGCACTCAAACCACTTGCACCACATGTAAAACGATCCTCGCCGTTGACGATTTCGCAAGTCCGATCTCTTCAGGACTGGATTATGCAGACAAGTTTTCGTGACAACGTTCGATGTATCATTTTCGAAGGCGTAGAAGAGAGTACTGAAGGTGCACGAAATAGTCTATTAAAACTATTGGAAGAACCACCAAAGCAGACGTATATCATTGTAATCAGTGAGAATCCTGCTCGGCTGCTTCCCACAATTTTATCACGATTACAGCGGCATCAAGTACGCCCCCTTATGAAAGAGGCAACAAACCGCCTTATCGCTGAATTCTTTGATTCTCATAGTCTATCGTATACCTCTCTTGAACACTGTATTCTTTCGAAAGCGGGCATACCCTGCGAAGAAATTACAAAACAGGCTCAGAAAATTATTGAGAGTCTCTGTACAATGACGTCACTAGCGAGTCTGGAACTTGATTCCATAATCGAAATTATAGATGAGCCTGCTCGTCTTGAATATTTTTTACGACAATTCCAGCAGGGTGTTCGAGAACAGTTTCTTTTGGGGAAAATTTCCTACCATGCGGCACACAGCTTTATTCAATTTGCGAGCGAAGCTGCTCACAAAGCAGGAATATTCAACCAGAACAGAAGACTGCTCGTAGAGTCGCTGTACTACAGATTACAGGAAGTAGTATGAATAACTTTATTAGACGAGCTTTTGATAAAATTGAAAAACTCAGTTCTCATGAGATTAGAACGCTCGTGCGCTATCAGGCTAGTGAAAATGAGCTATTGGGGAATGTTCTGCAGCAGATTGATCTGGGTGTAATTGTTGCAAATGGGCAAGGGAGAGTACTTACCTGCAACGATGAAGTTAAACATCTGTTACCGTTTAATAGGCAGTTATCAGAGGGAACATCTCTCCGCTATGTGTTTGCAGATAAAGATATTGAACAATTTATGCTCAACGCTGTGGAGGCGGTTTCCGACGAGGAGAGTTTAGAGGAGGAGTTCCATTTCCAGCGAGGAGAATTTGTTCGAACGCTGCGTGTGCAGGCTTCATCGTTTACAAGCAGTCTTGATCCAGTTTTTCATCAGGATAATGGGAAAAGAATACTCTTCATTGTTCGGGATGTTTCAGAGGATAAACGAACAGAGGCTCGGCTGCATCGTTCGGAAAGTCTAGCTTCTCTTACCACGGTTGCTGCAGGAGTAGCTCACGAAATAAAGAATCCTCTGGCGTCCATAGGCATCCATCTGCAACTATTGAGAAAAGCATTTCAAAGAAAGAAAAGTCTGACGCTAGATGATGCTACGCGATATCTCGATGTGATTGATGAAGAAATTGAACGGCTAAACGGAATTGTAGTTGATTTTCTTTTTGCGGTTAGACCCATGGATGTCCATTTACGATTGGAACAAGTGAATACGATTGTCAATGATGTATTGAATTTTGTAAGCTACGAGCTTTCGGAGCATCATATAACCATTACCCGAAAATTAGGTGAATTTTTACCAAAATTACGAATAGATGAAAACTTGCTAAAACAGGCACTCCTGAATATTATTAAAAATGCGATGAATGCAATGGAAATTGGTGGGGGGACACTCAGCGTAGCCACGAAATTAAGTGGAAATAATGTAATTCTCACTATCTCCGATTCTGGAACCGGTATGGATGAGGCAACGATGGCAAAAATATTTGAACCCTATTTTACTACCAAAGAAACTGGTTCAGGACTTGGTTTGACCATGGTTTTCAAAGTGATAAAGGAACATCATGGTGAGATTTCTGTCTCTTCCAAAAAGGGAGAGGGTACTACATTCACTGTTGCACTGCCTGTACCTACGAGTGAACGATTGGCTTTGGAGGCAGCCCATTCCTCATGAATAGAACAATTCTTATAGCAGACGATGAAAAAAATATTAGAAATGGACTGCAAATCGCCCTTGAAGATGAGGGATATGCGGTTCTCCTGGCTTCTGATGGTAAAGAGGCGTGGGATACTATAACTGGTAATAATGTAGATCTTCTTATTACTGATCTTCGTATGCCGGGTATGTCTGGTCAGGAACTCCTGAAAAAGGTCTCCTCTTCTTATCCTACGATGCCGGTAGTCATTCTTACCGGACATGGAACGATAGAAGCTGCTGTTGAGGCAATGAGGAATGGGGCTGTCGATTTTATGACTAAACCGCTTAATTTGGATCGTCTCTATATTCTTATTAAAAGGGCATTCAGCAATCTCGATTTATATGATCAAAACACAGCCCTACGAAAAGAACTTGCCGAATTGAAACGACAGAGCGGGTATCATAAAATTATTGGGAAGAGTGAACGGATGACTCGTATGATGGATACTGTAAGACAGGTTGCCGATGCTACTGCAAGTGTTCTTATAACGGGTGAGAGTGGAGTAGGTAAAGAACTTGTTGCAGATGCACTTCATCATTTGTCCAGCAGAGCACAAGAACCTTTTATTAAAGTGAGTTGTGCCTCATTCGCCGAGACGCTTCTCGAGGATGAGTTATTCGGACACGAGAAGGGTGCTTTCAGTGGTGCTGTTTCTGCTCGCAAAGGCAGGTTCGAACTAGCTCATGGTGGAACCCTCTTTCTTGATGAAATCGGGGAAATAAGCCAATCGACACAGGTTAAGCTTTTACGAGTTTTACAAGAGCGGCAGTTTGAACGACTCGGGAGTGAAAAAACGCTTACAGTGGATGTCCGGTTGGTCGCCGCCACAAATCGTGATTTAAAATCAGAGGTTGAGGCAGGAAGATTCAGAGAGGATTTGTATTATCGTTTAAATGTAATCCATCTGGAAGTTCCTCCACTCCGAGAGAGGAAAGAGGACATACCATTACTCATGTCTCACTTTCTAGAGATGTATAATGAAAGGAATAAGCGCCAAGTTGAAGGGTTCTCTCAACGGGCAAAAGCGGCCATGCTTGCATATGATTGGCCCGGAAATATTAGAGAACTGGGAAATTGTGTAGAAAGTACAGTGGTGTTGGCTTCTCGAGATATTATCGATCTTGATGATCTTCCTGCTGTTGTACGAAATGCAAGTTCTGAAGAACGTGTAGTGATTCCTGTTGGAACTACTATGGAGCAAGCGGAAAAGGCACTCATCCTGGCTACCATTGCCAGCTGTGGTGGAAACAAAACGAAAGCGGCTGATATATTAGGTGTTGCTCGAAAGACATTACATCGAAAGGTGCAGGAATACAGACTTGGAGAATAGTGAGATTTACCAGATTTTTGATGCAGATGGGATTTTATCACAGCGGTTTCCATCCTATGAGTATCGCGATGGGCAAATGGAGATGGCACTCATTGTGTATCGTTCCTATTTTGAAGATGCAATCGCAGTTGTTGAAGCAGGAACCGGTATTGGTAAATCCTTTGCATACCTTGTTCCAGCACTGCTATGGGCAATTGCTCATCCGAAAGAACGTACTGTGATTGCCACATCGACAATAAACTTACAAAGACAACTTTATGACAAGGATCTCGTACAACTGTTTTCCCTTTTAGAGAAGCGATGTTCTGCAGCTCTGGTTATGGGGAGAAGCAATTATCTCTGTCTGCACAGATTGGAAGAGAGAGCTGATGAATCACCCTTGCTTATCCACGATCCTTTGAGTGATATCGGATCATTAGTTGCATGGAGTAATGAGACGATTACAGGGTTGCGAACCGAGTTTCCAGGGCACTTACCAGGCAATATTTGGGCTGACGTGTGCAGCGATGCCGACCTCTGTCTTGGATATCGCTGCTCATATGCCAAAGATTGTTTTTTTATGAAATCACGAAGACAAGCCGCTGAAGCTTCAATTGTGATTGGGAATCATCATCTGTTGTTCACTGATGCTCGTTCACGTATGATTGACGAATTGGATTATGATGTAGAGGCTGTTCTTCCTGCGTTCCATAGGTTGGTCATAGATGAAGCTCATAACATTGAAAAAAATGCTACCGATTTTTTTACCCTGACCTATAGTGCACATGACATTCTCCGCTCTATTGGAAGATTGTCCCGTCAAAGAAAGGGGGGTAAGGGATTGATTGAAGAGCTTGCTCCCTATATGCCATCTCATAGCCTTGCTGATGATATCATAGGAGACATTTCATTACTTTCAGAGGCTATCGGATATCTTGAAACGTATCTACTTGGATTTATGCAACAGGTTCGTTCTTTGAATCTCCACATAACGAGTGAAATGCACAGCAACCTTGGAGATTTTGTCAGTCTAGCAGAAGCAGTGAGCAGACAAGCACGACACTTGAGTGAACTTATTCGTATAGTTGTTGAAAGTCAGACTATTCCGGATGAGTTGGAATATAGGGCAAGGGAATTATCGGTACATACAAAGCGTATTTTAGCTGGAACCGAATCTCTTAGCCAATTTGTTGATTTCCGCAACTGGACAGATGATGTGTACTGGCTTGAGTTGGTTGATTATGGTAAAAGCTCCCGAGGTGTTGAAGTGCATATATCGCCACTCTCAGTTGCCCGGCCACTTCAGGATTCAGTTTTCAGCAAATTGCAAACGGTAGTCTGCACGAGTGCAACATTGGATTTGAATGATAATTTTGCCTATTGGGGTTCTCGTGTCGGTCTACCCGTACAAGATGGACGTCCCTATTTTACAGCCGTTCACCACTCTCCATTCGATTTTAAAAGTAAGCTGTTACTGCTTACACCGAAAGATGCTCCCGTATTTTCCGAGCGACAACCAGAAGCCTTTTATTCGTATTGTACCCACACAATCAGAGACGCACTCTATGCCTCAGGAGGAGGTGCCCTTGTTCTCTTTACCTCATACGGAATGCTCCATAAAATTGCAGAAGCTCTTGCTGCAGATATGGCTAAGGCAGGTATTACATTGATGCGTCAAGGCGAGGAGGATAGGTCTCGATTGCTCAAGAGGTTTGTTACCGATACAAACAGTGTTCTTTTTGCCACAGATTCATTCTGGGAAGGTGTAGATGCTCCGGGGGACACATTGAGACTTGTGATAATTGTGAAACTTCCTTTTCGCGTTCCCACCGACCCGGTTTTCAAAGCTCGTCAGGAATATTTGGACAGAGAGGGGAAAAGCGGATTTTTCCATCTAGCTCTTCCTGAGGCTACCATGAAGCTGAAGCAGGGTTACGGTCGATTATTGCGAAATACTCTAGATAGTGGAATTGTATTAATTTTAGACAGCAGGGTAGTGCAGAAACAGTATGGTGAGTGGATGTTGCGGGCACTTCCCGATTCATTTCATCCAGAAACAATGTCTGAGGGTGTTCCTGCAAAAATTGAATCATTCTTATATACATAAAAATTCTGGCTGCCAGAGTGGCAGCCATACCGTGATAACTGTAAATGTTCTAGTTTATTACTGCGAGAATATCGGACATATGGAGAATTAAATACTCCTGGCCTTCAGACTTAACAGCCGTTCCAGCATATTTGTCGTACATGACCTTATCACCCTTTTTCACAGTGATGCTTTCGTCGTCGCCAATTGCTACTACATCAGCAACTTGAGTTTTTTCCTGAGCAGTCTGGGGGATAAAAATACCTCCGGCAGTTTTCTCCTGAATCTCTTCCATCTTGACTAATACTCTGTCTCCCATCGGTTTGATAGTCATAATTTCCTCCTGTATGGTTATTTCAATATGATTAGTGGATACTCTTTAAAATCCTCTAGAAATATACGCACAAAGCAGCAGGCGGTCAAGCAATTGGATTGATTTCCTTGAGAGTTATTATTATTGGTGATGGTAAGTGTGAAATCCCCTTTCCGATGTGGTGATCTCTTTGTATATTCAGCGTGTACAAGGGGCGTGAATTGTGAAACAAACAACAGACCACCAATATAGAAAAGCTCTTCAAGTGTGTTCAGCGAAGCTATCTGGCGTTGAGGGGGATAATCCTCAAGAGGCAGCTTTGTGTTTTTTTCGCATGGGTGTAGTATTGAGCAAAATAGGAGAAATCTGCGGGGCGATCCGGTGTTTTAATGATGCATTCGTTCTCCGCGATCTGTCAGCTGAAGAAATTGAAAACCACCAGCTTTGGAGAGAGTTTCATGATACGCAGATGGCTATGTATATTCTTGGGAAAAGGAATAAGATAATTGCTTCTCTGGCTGAGGGAGACATGGTCCATGACCTGATCAAGCATAGATGGCTTCAGTTGAGAGAGGAGATTGAAAATTCTGAAATTCCCTTTGCTGGGAAAAACAAGCGGCTATGGTTCAGAACTGTAAAAATTGATTTTCCCTGGGAAATGGAAGTTCTGGAAGAGTATGACTCATCCCCATTTGACCGTATATCTGATGATATATTAGAAGAGTGTGTCATAATTACCCGCTAATGTAATCTTTTTTTGCGGTTGTGTCATTATGACACATTTTGTTGGAAGATTCCTGAAAATTTTCTTAATCAGTGGATTAGGGCACGCTCATTGCAAGAAGATATAACTCTATTAATCTTATAGAGATAAAATAATATGTGTATCTGACCTCTAAGTTGGCATGGAAATTGCTTGTCATATAGCAGGAGGAGCACATATGATCCGGAACAGCAAAGTTTTGAACGAATATGACCAGTTCGAGGACGAAAATATCCTCTCCATGTATTTAAAAGAGATTAATAGAATTCCACTTCTTACACGAGAAGAAGAGAATGATTTGGCAAAAAAAGTTGCTGAGGGCAGTGAGTTTGCACGTAAACGGATGATTGAGTCAAATCTCCGTTTTGTGGTAAATGTTGCCAAAAAATATCAGAATCAGGGTCTACCGCTTATTGATCTTATCAATGAGGGAAATATTGGACTTATGAATGCACTCGAAAAATATGATGTTGATCGTGGCTATCATTTTATCAGTTATGCAGTCTGGTGGATTAGACAGGCAATTCTTAAAGCAATCTGTGAGAAATCCAGGACTGTGCGGTTACCGCTTAATAGAGCTAATGAGCTCGTGCAAATTCAGAAGGTTCAAAGAAAACTGATGCATGAAAGTGGTGAAGAGCCTACCTTGGAAGAGCTGGGAGCAGAAATGCAGATGGATCCTAAGCTCGTAGGAGACCTTCTCTCGATTAGTAGGGAAATGGTGAGTCTGGATGCACCAGTATACGGAGATCCATCCAACTCAACAGTAGGTGATTTTATTGAAGATGAGTATAGATCTGCCGATGACATTCTCATGGAAAAGTCTCTTAAGGATGATATAAATGACGCTCTGAATATGTTGAGTGAGAAGGAACGAGACATCATTGAGATGCGATTTGGATTAAACGGGGCAATTCCTATGTCGCTCAAGGAAATTGGTGAATTGTATAATTTAACGAAGGAAAGAATTCGTCAGATTGAGAAAAAAGCTCTAGAGCGAATGAAGCAGCCAGCGCGTCTAAAAGCGCTTGAATCATATACGGCGTAACGCCAATGAAACCCTCCTTGCATTGACAGGGAGGGTTTTCTCATGTAGATTGATGTATCGTGAACTGAGTATAAAAACTAAAGTTAAAAGCAATTAAAGGGGGCTTTGATAGATGTCAAAAGACAAGACAAAGTACGTGTATTTTTTTGGTGACGGAAAGGCAGAAGGTGCTGCTTCAATGAAGGATTTGCTTGGTGGTAAAGGTGCAAACCTCGCCGATATGACTTCAATTGGATTGCCGGTTCCTCCTGGTTTTACCATTAGTACAGAAGCGTGTGCATTCTATAGTGCACATAATGCAGAATATCCAGAAGGACTTCGTGAAGAAGTTATGGCAAACTTGGCAAAACTGGAAAAGGTTATGGGTGCTAAACTCGGAGACAGTGAAAACCCCCTACTGGTATCCGTAAGGTCTGGAGCTGCACAGTCGATGCCAGGGATGATGGACACCGTGCTTAACCTTGGGATGACTCCCGATTCAGCAAAGGCTCTTGCGAAAAAAACAAACAACCAGAGATTTGCATGGGATAGTTATCGAAGATTCATGCAGATGTTTGGTGATGTGGTTATGGGTGTTCCACATCATGATTTTGAAGAGGCTCTGCAAGCTGTAAAAACAGAAAGAAATAGAAAATTTGATACAGAACTTGATGTTGATGATTTGAAAGAGGTTATTGATCGTTACCGTGCACTATACAAGAAGGCCATTGGTGAAGATTTCCCAACCGATCCAATTGACCAGTTGTTCAAAGCAATTAATGCCGTATTTGGTTCATGGAACAATGAAAGAGCCATTAAGTACCGACAGATGAATGATATTCGTGGACTCCTTGGGACTGCTGTTAATGTACAATCCATGGTCTTTGGAAACATGGGCAATACAAGTGGTACTGGTGTAGCATTTACCCGTGACCCATCAACTGGTGAGAATAAATTCTATGGTGAATACCTCATGAATGCACAGGGTGAAGATGTTGTTGCCGGTATCAGAACTCCAGAAACAATCGATACCTTGCGAAACGTAAATGAGAAGGTGTACAACCAGCTTGTTGGTATTCGAGACTTGCTTGAAAAGCATTATAAAGATATGCAGGATATTGAATTTACCATTCAGGAAGGCAACTTGTATATGTTGCAGACTCGAAATGGTAAGCGAACAATATTCAGCTGGTTGAGATCTCAGGTGGAAATGGTTGAAGAGGGTCTTATCTCTAAAGAAGTAGCTGTTTCCCGTGTCCCGGCTGGAGAATTCAATAAGCTGTTTGCTCCAGTTCTTGATAGTGATGACATTCATAAGCAGGGTGTTACTGAAGTCTCAAAAGGCCTGAATGCCAGCCCTGGTGGTGCATGCGGTCAAGTCTATTTTTCAGCAGAAAGAGCTGAAGAGATGGCTGCTCTGGGAAAAGAAGTTATTCTTGCGCGTATAGAGACGAGTCCTGAAGACATTGGTGGAATGGCTGTCGCAAAGGGTGTTATAACTACTCGAGGAGGTATGACCAGTCATGCTGCTGTTGTTGCCCGAGGCATGGGTGTCCCCTGTGTATCTGGAGCAGGCGATATTACTATCGATTACAAAAAGGGAACAATGAGTGTCTCTGGAAAAGTTGTAAAAGAGGGTGATTTTATCTCTATTGATGGTTTTACCGGACAGGTGTTCTTTGCACATATTCAAGTTAAGCCTTCAGAAATTGTTCAGGTACTGAATGGAGAAATGAAGCCGGATGAGTCCTTGCTATTCCAGAACTACAATAAATTCATGAGTTATGTAGATGATTTGAGAAAACTGAGAGTCAGAACGAATGCAGACACTCCTGCAGATACTCATATGGCAGTACAGCTTGGAGCCGAGGGTATCGGACTATGCAGAACTGAGCATATGTTCTTCGGCGGGCAGAGAATAATTAGTGTAAGAAAAATGATTCTCGCAAACAATAAAATTGAGAGGGAGAAGGCATTAGCGGAACTCCTCCCAATGCAGCGTCAGGATTTTGAAGAGATCTTTGCTGAATTAAACGGGCTTCCTGCGACAATTCGTCTTTTGGATCCTCCTTTGCACGAGTTCCTTCCTAATGATCATACCAGCAGACATGAAATGGCACTTCAGTTAGGGATTACTGTTGAGGAAATCGCACAAAAGACAGCACAACTGCATGAGTTCAATCCAATGCTTGGTTTCAGAGGTTGCCGATTGGCTATTGTGTATCCTGAAATTCTCCATATGCAGGTTCGAGCAATTATTGAAGCAGCCCTTACCGTAGCAGATCGTGGTATAGAGGTTCATCCAGAGATCATGATTCCTCTCGTTGGTCACTATAAAGAGTTTGAATTCACTAAGAAGCATGCTATTGAAACCATTGAGAAGGTATTTGCTGAACGTGGAGCAAAGATTGCCTATAAAATTGGTACTATGATTGAGGTTCCAAGAGCTGCAATTACCGCTGATGAAATTGCTAAATCTGCAGAGTTCTTCAGCTTTGGTACAAATGACCTTACTCAGATGACTTGTGGGTTCTCCAGAGATGATTCTGCTAGTTTCCTCGGTCCTTATGTCAACGATACGGATAAGCAGTTCTATGAATATGATCCGTTTGCCTCTATTGATATTGATGGAGTAGGTAAGTTGGTAAAAATGGCATCTGAATTGGGGAGATCAGTCAACCCAACAATCAAATTGGGTATCTGTGGCGAACACGGCGGTGACCCTAAGACGATTGCATTCTGCCAACAGGTTGGACTTGACTATGTTTCCTGTTCACCATTTAGAGTTCCCGTCGCAAGATTAGCTGCTGCACAGGCTGTATTAGCGAAGAAATAATTCTGCTGCACAGTTCAACTATTACATTTCATACAAGAAAGGGGAGTTCATTTGAGCTCCCCTTTCTTCCAAGATACATAAAACCTAGTTTGACTATTCGCCTCGTAAATCCTGTGTATTAAATGCTTCACGATCGAACTGTCCTAGTGAATCTGCAACAATCACCGATGTAGTCATATCACCGGTAACATTTGTCATGGTTCTAAACATATCGACAATAAAATCTACACCGGCAACGAGCCCCACTGCTTCAACTGGCAATCCTACAGTTGTGAGTGTAATCACAGTAAAAGCTGTTGCACCCATAGGGACCGCTGCACTTCCCAGACTTGCAAGAATAGATACTATGACGATGAGTATGTATTGCATGATGCTGAGCTCAATACCAAAAGCATTTGCTGCAAAAACTGATACCATTGCAGGGAAAATTCCTCCGCATGCATCCATATTCATTACTGCCCCGAGCGGTCCTACGAAATTTGCCACTCTTGGGTGAACCTTGAGCCTGTTGGTCATGGTGTTGATGGTCATGGTAAGCGATCCAAGACTTGACCGGCTCGAAAAGGCTAGTAACATTGCGGGACTTGCAGCTCGGAAAAATCTGATTGGATTAATTTTTGTGAGAAAGGTGAGAAGTCCACCATACACTAAAAGTATCTGGATAAGACATGCAAGAATGATTGCGACTACAAAAATACCAAGTTGAACAAGTAAAGCCATACCAGTACTGCTTAGCCAATAACTGGTCAATCCAAGGACTCCGAACGGAGTCAGCTTCAGAACTGTTTTGGTAAGCTGCATCACTATCTGTAGAAAACTCTCAAGAAGGTTTTGAAATGGTTCCACAGCTTCGGGTTTTTTTGTTTTAACTCCAATTGCAGAAACTCCGATAAATATCGAGAATACGACAAGTGGAATCATACTTGTATCGGCTGCCGATTTAACCACATTAGATGGAATAAAATTTCGAAATTGAGAAAATAGATTCCCAACGGTACTTGGTTCTCTAGCAGATAACTCGCCAATCGCAATGCCAGAACCAACCGTAAATAACGTTCCTATTACCAATCCAATGATTCCTGCCGCAGTAGCAGTCAGCAAGAAAAGACCAATGGTCCTAAATCCCATCTGTTTTAACTCTGCAGTGTTACTGAGTTTGAGCAACCCGGCAATGATGCTCGTTGGTACTAACGGAATAATGAGCATACGAAGGAGATCTACATACCCGAATCCCACAAGGGAGAGCCACTTTCTTACACTTTGATTAGCTTCAGGAGAGGCAAAAAAGAATAAAGCTAGTCCAAATAATGCCCCGAATAATAATGCAATCGATACTCTGGTTGAGAAGGGGAGATGAAATTTCTTTTTCAACACAATCAGCAACAGTATTTGTATAAGAAACAAAATAATCCAAACAACTGAATTCATACATACCTCCAATTCTATAGCATATAAAATCTATAGATATACTATGATATAGATTTTATATACCATGGGTCAAGCAACTATCAACAACTATAGCATGAGGATGGTCAATTATTTCTGTAATTGCAAGTAGCAACTCCGGAGAGACTGTCTGTAATCATAAAAAACATGACCAGATGGATGCTCCTGAGAGGATAGTTATAATGTACCAGCTACAATATGTGGGTATTTTTTTCGTTTTCTAGTGAATCAGTGCTATTGTTTTCTCATAATCCGCTTTCTATGCTTTGCATGTATACTGTAAAGGAAATATAAACATGCATACTGGAAAGCAGAAAATTCGGATATTTGGTGACTCAATATTGAAGGGTATACTGTATTGTGAAGAAGATAATCGGTATGTGTCACTGAAAAACGATGGATTTGAACAGTTGGGAGAACAACTTGGAGTAGAGTTTCAAAATAGTGCCATGTTCGGTTGTACCGTTACGAAAGGTATGCAACTGCTGCAGAAGGCTCTGGTGAAAGGAATAGGGTGTGATAGAGTTTTACTGGAGTATGGTGGCAATGATTGTGATTTCCTGTGGAATGAAGTGTCTGCTCATCCTGAAATTGAACATCTCCCAAAAACACCATTAGCGAAATTCGAACAGACGTTAAAAGATATGATATTTCAACTCAGGTCTATTCAGGTTGTGCCGATACTCATGACGCTTCCACCCATAAACGCAGTGCAGTATTTGTACCATATTTGTAGAAACGGCCTGAATCGTACAAATATCATTCGCTGGTTAGGAGACATCTACAATATTGAGCGATATCAGGAACTGTATAGTCTGAGAGTTGCTACTGTTGCTTTAGAAACAAACACACAATTAATTGATATTCGCAGTGGATTTCTGGCGAGAAGGGATTGTTCCTCTCTGATAGGTGCCGATGGCATACATCCAAATGAGGACGGACATGACTTGATTATGAACATGCTTTCCGATAATAATCTAATTACAGCAGATATATCTCTTTCTCAATAAATAGGTTAACTAGATCTGCATCAAACTGAGTTCCTGAGCAGAGTTTAATTTCCTCAACAGCTATCTCTGTTGGTAAAGCCGATCGATAAGCACGATTGCTAGTCATGGCATCGAAGGCGTCAGCTAAGCTTACGATACGAACTTCGAATGGAATATCAGCTCCCTTTAACCCATCTGGATACCCCTTGCCGTCTATACGTTCATGATGACTGCGGATAATTGGTCTATATGCTTGAAACATCTGAATATGTTGAATGATGCGTTCACCGGCAATCGTATGATTCCTGATTACATCAAATTCGGCTGGAGTCAATTTTTCCTTCTTGTTGAGGAGTTCCTCAGATATTCCGATTTTCCCAATATCGTGTAACAAAGATCCCCCTTCGAGAATCTCCATTCGTTCAGGGGATAACTTGAGGGCTCTACCCAATGCTACTGAGATATTTCTCACTCGATTACAATGACCTTTAGTATAGGCATCCTTTTGTTCGATGGTTTCCGAAAATGCTTCTAATGTGGTTCGAGTAGTATTTTTAAGTGCCTCGAGAGCAACGCTCAGATTCTTCTCTAATTCCTGTCTATAACCCTTTTCTGCTGTCAGTCTAGAATCTTTTTCACGTTGAATGGTCGATTTTGATATTGTTCGGTTAACACACGCTAGAAGTGTTTCCCTGCGTACCGGTTTAGTGAGATAATCCGATGCACCCGCACGTATCGCTTCCATCCCAGTATCAAGGTCGCTAAATGCAGTAAGCATTACGACAGGAATCATTGGGTGTTTGCGTTTGATGATATCTAACATTTCAAAACCGCTTCTACCCGGCATTTTAATATCCAAGAGTATTAAATCTACGGATTCTCCAATAGATGAGAGTACAATTTCCAATTCATGTCCATCTTTACATGGAGTAACAGTATATCCCTCCTTTGTGAGGAATAGGTGCAATACTTTTCGGATTGCTGGATCATCATCAGTGGTAACGATATGGTTTATCATTGAGATCTTCTCCAAAAATTGAGTTTTTTACACGATATAAAAAATGGTGTGTGTTTCTTGTACGTATGGTATTCCAGAAACATTCTTGGGAAAATAAAGGTATCTTCTACAATAATCAGAATAAGGTTGCACACAATTAGCCCCAGACATAACAACATAATTTGTAAATCCCAGAAATAGAAAGAAATCAACAAACCTACAATTGTATACCAGAGGAAACCCGGATGGCGAGAGAAACTATAGGTTCCTTCAGTGAACAAAACTCCTGCGGTTTTCGAAAACAGTGAAGTTTCTAAAAATACGGAATAGAGGAGTAAAAATGTAAAAAGAACAATTAACATGACTATAATTAAAATTATTATCAGACCATGAGGAGATGCATGTGTTGTAAAGAGAATTACATAGGGGACAGCCGTAATAAAAAATCCCACAGAAAAAAGTCTCTTCAGTGAAGATTTGTTATACAATATTGCTAGATCATACAATCCAGCTAATAAATATCCTGTAAATCCTAGTATAAATAGTTTGATATATTCCATAGAATACCACTATAATAGTACAAGTTGAATACATTTGGATAGTACATAAAGGAATTTACATGATTATTGATATATCCACAATCATTCCTGCAGTGGCGTTTATTCTCTATGTGTCTTTCGCAGTCTTCGGTTTTTTACAGTATAAAAAGGACAGGTTCTATTGGTCCTTCCAACTCTATATGGTTTTTGTATCCATATGGAGTTTTGGATCAATGATGATGCACCTGAACAGCTCCATCTTGACTCCACTTTTTTGGAATCGCTTTATGCTTGTAGGAATGATGGCGGTTCCTTTTGCTTTAAGTCACTTCATTCTTGATATGTTAGAGATTCACACAAAGGGTATTAGAGGTTTTATCTATGCAAGCTACCTGCTGATAATCCCCCTGGTATATGTGAATATTACCGGAAATATTGTAGTGGATGCGGGATTCACCAGTGAAAATGAATTTTTCTATCAACTTGGATCAGGTGCCGTTTTTGCTTACTCGGTTGATTATATCTATCTAGTTCTCAGCCTTGCATTACTCTTATTTCGAGCCAGGTACAAACCCTCAAAAAATTCCCACAAAAATCTTCTGTTATCGCTCATCGGGGTCGGCATTATGCTCGTGGGAACCTTTATTAATATTTTCCCAGTTCTAGGCAAATATCCAATTGATATCTTCACGGCAACAATCAATGCCATGCTTCTTTTTTATACTATCTATAAATACAACCTTATAAACTATTCACGTTTAGGACTATACATCATCTACTCGACGATTCTTGCAATAATTGCATCAATTTCTTACTTTCTAATTATCTCGATCATCATGCTGTTCAATACTTCATTTGTACCGGGCAATGCATTCCAGCTCTCTTTTATTCTGGGTATTGCCACCGTGCTCATTTTCCAACCACTTCGAAATCTTTTTACTTACATAGTAGATACTATTATTATTCCCAGAAGACACCCGTACCAGACGACTATTAGAAAACTGAGCAAGAGACTCACTACAATTGTCAATCTTCGTGAACTCGGTCATGAGGTGGTTGAGAACCTCAGCTCCGGACTTAAGACGGAGTGGGTAGTATTTATTGCCAAACGAATTGATGATGCCGATAAATTTATTCTTATTGCAAACAGCAACTGCCCAACTTCATTGCACGTTGGGGGGGAAGTAATTTTTTCATTCTCCGATTCCGTTGAAGAGACACTTCAGCGAATCAGCCGCGAGAATGTTTCTACAATGCTTACGCTTAAACCAGATGCACCTAAGAAGTATATGGTGAGTACCCAGCTTCCACCCACCGATGTGATTATTCCACTGATTGTGAGAAAACATATAGCGGGTTACATTTTGATTGGGTTCAATCAGTCGAAGGCACTGCTTACCTCGATAGAGACAGAGGCACTGGAAATTCTTGCAGCGCAAAGTTCACTCTCATTGGAAAATGCCCTTTCATTTGAAAAGTTAAAACTGCAAGGTGATGAGCTCACCATGAGCAAAAATAAGCTAGAAGCAATTTTTAATGGTATTGCTTCCCCTGTTTGTCTCATAGATATTGATTATTCAATTCAGGAAGCCAATACTGCAGCAGTGACACTATTCGGGAATAACAAAAAGGATCTCATTGGAAGTAAATGCTATCGGGCGTTCTTTCAGAGACCGAGGCCTTGTCGATTTTGCCAAGGTCTTGAATGCCTCCACTCAGGGGTAGTGCAAGAAACAGAGGCAGAAGTTGCGGAGAGTATCTATTCATTCCAATTTCATAACGTGCGGGTTCCAGAAAATTCTAGAAGTGTCTTTATTGAAATAATCAACGATATTACTGAACAGAAAAATCTGCAGGAAGAGTTGGTGAGAACTGAAAAAATGGCAGGAATCGGGACTTTAGCTGCTGGGATAGCTCACGAACTGAACAATCCATTAGCAGGAATCTATGGAACGGCAGAAGTCATGCTTTCAGAGATTGAGAAGTCTGACTCCCATTACGAATACCTGTCCGATATCCTTTCTTATGCGAAAACAGCATCAGATGTCATAAAAGAGCTCTCTATCTATTCACGAAAAGAAGAGATTCGTGAAATTCAACAAGTAGAAATTATTAAAACTCTCGAGTTTTCACTCCGATTGGCAATGCGGGGAATTGATTCCAGTAGTATTGTTGTTAAGCGCAATTATCATGCCTTGCCGATAATTGAAGCAAACGAAGGAAGTCTTCAACAGTTGTTCCTAAACCTGATAGTCAATGCGATACAGGCGATGGATGGGAATGGAACCCTCACTCTTACCTGCTTTGAAAAGGACGAATTTGTCTATATTCGAGTGGGGGATTCGGGGTGTGGTATTCCCGAAGAACATCTGAATCAGATATTTACACCTTTCTTCACAACGAAAGCACCTGGTTCCGGTACTGGACTCGGTTTAAGTAATTGCTACGGTATTGTTGAGAAGATGGGCGGGCGTATTCGCGTACGCAGCGAAGTACATGTTGGATCGGTTTTTACGACCATTTTCCCATTAAACGAGGCCGGAAGAGAGGCAATTCGCTTCAGATTGGTAACAGATCAGGCAAGCATGAACGATGTGTTCTTTATCCAGCGAAAAGTTCTGGTTGGTGAGAAAGGCTATATGGAGGAGACTATCCATAGAGCCGAGGACGAGAAGGCTACCCATATTCTGGCATTTAAAGGATTGCAGCCTGTGGGGACTGTGTCATTACTTACCTCCGATACTGTATGGCCGCTCCCCATCTCTCAGTATTTTAATGCTGAGGCAGTGCTGCACTCTCGCAAGTGTTCGGAAATTATTCGATTAGCCGTTCTACCGGAAATGCGAAATACTTCGGTCTCAATAGGCTTAATTGTTCTGGTGTTCTTGCTTGCTCGAAGTAAGGGGATTGAAAATGTGATCATAGATGTTTTCGCTGATGATGTGAAGACAATCAAGCTCTATAAAAAATTTGGTTTTCGAGAGGTCGGGACCTATTTTTCACCATCTGCAGTAACCGTTCTCGCATTACAGCAGAAAACCACCCAGGAAAAAGATAAGAGTCAGCTCCAGCATTTTGTTCGGCCATTGTTTAGACGTTTACGACCCTTATTTGATTTTGGCCCATATACGGAGGGTGTATTAGCTGAGATGGATAAAATACTGAATCCTGATGGTCCAGACGGGGAAGACGAGGAAGAAGCAGATGTTGGCTAGATTCAATTGCATGATTTGTGTGCTTTGAGTTAATGAGAACGAAGAAACGTACTATATGTAGAACGAGGAAGCCAAAAGTGGGATTCGAACCCACGACCTGCGCATTACGAGTGCGCTGCTCTACCCCTGAGCCATTTTGGCATGTTGTTAAGACCCGTAACACCCTAGCCGATTTTAGGGTAAAATGCAAGTATTCCATCTGATTTGGCCATGAATCATCCACTTTTATGCCCTTGACCAAAGGCATAATTCGCACTACCTTATATCGACGGAGTATACCTTCGATTGGAGTTAATTCTGAATAAAAAACGTACGAGGCATATGCCAGAATCCTCTGTTCCAGAGGAGAGAGTTGTAGCAATTAGAGTGAAGAGAAATCGAACTATTCGTGCTGGATTGTCATGGTCTCCCGAAGTAGCCGATTTTTATATGGATTTGTATCCTAATATGATGGAGTATGGTTTTTCTTTTCAAGAACTTGAATTATTGAGTCAGGGAGTATTTTGGGAATGAAGGTTTTGGGAATCGAAACCTCATGTGATGAGTGTTCTGTTGCTATAGTAGAGAACGGAAATACCATATTGAGTAATGTTGTTGCAACTCAAATTGAATTGCATACGCCTTATCAGGGAGTTGTTCCTGAAATTGCTTCACGGTTACATACTGAGTGGATTTCACAAGTTGTTCAATCCTCTTTAGATAAGGCTGCCTTAACAACAAAAGATATTGACGCTGTTGCAGTCACCAATAGACCGGGCTTACTAGGTTCCCTGCTCGTCGGGGTGAACTTTGCAAAAGCTTTTGCTGCTACGCTTGAAGTTCCAGTAATTGGTATTGATCATATCCGAGCCCATTTATACGCTTCACAAATAGAACAGCCGCTTGACTATCCCTACTTGGGAGTTCTTGTCTCGGGTGGTCATACGGTCATTTGTAAAGTACACGGATACGATACAATCGAAGTACTGGGGACAACCATCGATGATGCAATAGGTGAGGCTTTTGATAAGGTTTCAAAACATTACGGATTTGGATATCCCGGTGGTGTAGTCATCGATAGACTTGCTCAACAAGGTAATCCGCTAGCGTTTCTTTTTCCCGGACCTGCTCTTCACAAGGGTAATCATCCGTACGATGTTTCTTACTCTGGATTAAAGACTGCAGTCATTAATCAACTTGATCAGTTCTGGGATGGGAAATCTGAAAAATCACCGGAGAATATTGCGGCATCGTTCCAAAGAACCGCAGTTGGCATCCTTATGAAACGCGTCCGTAGAGCTTTGGAAGATACTGGACTCACAAGGCTTGCTGCCGGAGGCGGTGTTGCTGCAAATAGCCTCTTGAGAAGTGAGTTGAAACAACTTCAGGGTATTGAAGTTGCCTTTCCTTCTATGAAGCTTTGTACTGATAATGGTGCAATGATTGCAGCTTTGGCCTATCATTATTTGTCAGATGGTGTACAATCGTCCTTAGATTTTACAGCTTCTGCTCGTGTAACAGCTTTTAAAAAAACTTATCCCTAGGAGTATCCGTTATGAATACGTACGATTTAGATGCAGCAATTCGAAAAGTACATGACTTTCCCCGTGCTGGAATTCTTTTTTATGATGTAACAAGTATCCTTACTACTCCCGATGCGTTTCAGTATTGTATAGATAAGATGGATGAAGTGTATGCAGACGAAGCTATAGATGCTGTAGCGTGCATTGAGGCTCGAGGATTTGTATTTGCTGCTCCTTATGCTTATAAACGTGGTATTCCACTCATTCTTGTTAGAAAACGCGGTAAACTCCCTGGGAAGACTCAGGAGCGAAAATATAATCTTGAATATGGTCAGGATTACGTTGCTGTACATGAAAGCGATATTCACTCAGGTTCGAATATTTTAATTGTGGACGACCTTATTGCCACCGGTGGAACCATCGAGGCAGCAGCCCTGCTTATTGAGGATATGGGAGCAACCGTAGCTGGAGTGTTTGGCGTTATCGGCCTTCCTTTCCTTGATTATGGCAAACGCTTACATAAGTATGACATTCGTACCCTTATTAATTACGACAGTGAGTAATTGGGATGGGTTGACAAACCCTCGAGTTTTTTATAGATTCAAGCAGGATTTGATACGTTGGGATGTAGTGTAATGGTAACACTGCAGATTCTGGTTCTGCCTTTAGGGGTTCGAATCCCTTCATCCCAGTCCAACAAATGGTCCCTTCGTCTATCGGCTAGGACGGGAGATTCTCAGTCTTCAAAGAGGGGTTCGATTCCCCTAGGGACTATAGCTGTGCCAGCCCAATCCGGGCTGGCATTTTTTTTCGATAGTAAGTACTATCAGTACGAGAAAGGATAATCCATGATAACTGCATCAAACATTTCACTAGCTTTCGGAACACAGGTATTGTTCAAGGAAGTAAACATTAAATTCACACCAGGCAACTGTTACGGCGTTATAGGTGCCAACGGAGCTGGTAAGTCAACATTTCTAAAAATTCTATCCGGAGAGATTGAAGCTGATACCGGAGATGTCATTGTTACTCCAGGCGAGCGAATCGCAGTACTTAAACAGGATCACTTTGCCTTTAATAACTTTACCGTTCTTGAGACGGTAATCATGGGTTACAAACGACTCTACGAGGTAATGGTTCAGCGTGATGCCATCTATGCTAAAGAGGACTTTACTGAAGATGATGGAATAAAAGCTGCCGAACTCGAAGGTGAATTTGCCGAACTCGGGGGATGGGAAGCAGAAGCTGAAGCAGGAGTTCTGCTCGATGGGTTAGGAATCTCCGATAGTGTGCTGCAAAGTAACATGAGCGAGATTGAGGATAATATTAAAGTTCGAATTCTTCTTGCTCAGGCACTATTTGGAAATCCGGATATTCTGCTTCTAGACGAACCGACAAACCACTTGGATCTTGAATCAATTCATTGGTTGGAGCGATTTCTTGAAGATTTCAATAATACCGTTATTGTTGTTTCTCACGACCGGCACTTTTTAAACTCGGTTTGTACACATGTGGCCGATATCGATTATGGAAAAGTACAACTGTACGTTGGAAACTATGATTTCTGGTATATGTCCAGCCAACTTGCAGCAAAGCAAATGAAGGATGAAAAGCGAAGAAGGGAGGACAAGATCGCTGAGTTGAAAGAATTTATTCAACGTTTTAGTTCTAACCTTTCAAAAGCCAGGCAAGCGACAAGTCGAAAGAAGCTTATTGACAAATTGACTATCGATGATATTAAACCTTCATCGCGAAGGTTTCCGTATGTTGCATTTAAGCCTGAGAGAGAACCCGGAAAAAATATTCTTGAAGTAAAAGGACTTACTAAAACTATTGATGGCGAGAAGGTTCTCGATAATTTTTCTCTCATGGTGAATAATGGAGATAAAATTGCGTTTGTAGGTCCTAACCACTACGCTAAAACAGTATTCTTTGAAATTATTACCGGACGAATGGAACCTGATAGCGGTACCTTTGAATGGGGAGTAACAATAACGCAAAGTTATTTTCCTAAGGATAATTCAGCATATTTTGAAGAACATCTCAGCATTACCGATTGGTTGCGACAGTACTCGGTGGAAAAAGATGACACATTTATTCGTTCCTTCTTAGGTCGTATGTTGTTTTCGGGAGATGAATCACTTAAAGATTGTACGGTGTTAAGCGGAGGAGAAAAGGTCCGATGTGTGTTGGCACGCATTATGCTGGAACAGGGAAATGTTCTGATTCTTGATGAGCCTACAAGTCATCTAGACCTCGAGGCAATCACCAGTCTTAACGACGGACTGATAGATTTTACTGGAGTTATTCTTTTCAATAGCCATGACCACCAGTTTGTAGATACCATTGCAAATAGAATTGTTGAGTTTGCTCCAAACGGAAATGTTATTGATCGGATTATGGGTCTTGAAGAATATCTGGAAAATGGGGATATTCGGACTCTCAGAGATTCCTACTATCATGGTCATAGTGGGGTGACAATCTGAATTCCAACGGAGTGATTGAATACCTTTCATAGGGGGTGTGAATATGTTACTGGTAGTCGACATCGGTAATACAAATGTAGTGATGGCCTTGCACGATGGATCATCATGGGTTGCCGATTGGCGAATCTATAGTGACCAAAAGAAGACCAGTGACGAATATTTTGTAATTGTGGAACGGATGCTCAGTCACGGTGGGTTTTCTCCTGGCAGTATAGATCGTTCAATTATCAGTTCCGTTGTCCCTAATCTGACTCGATCATTCCAGAAAGTAATTCGTACATTGGGCACGAGTGATCCAATTATGGTGTCGCATGAGTCTGCTTCCACATTGAAACGTGAATCTATTCCTGCAGAACTTGGATTCGATTTGTTGGCCAATGCTGTTGCAGCCCACGCTAAGTTTCCTGATGATTTGTGTATGATTCTTGATTTTGGGACAGCTCTAACGCTCACTACGGTTACAGCGGAGGGAGAAGTGGTGGGAGCTGCTATTGCTCCTGGTCTTGTAACGGCCGTAAACTCACTTTTTTACAATACAGCACAAATTCCTCAAGTACAGCTAAAAATACCAGAGCGTGCTATTGGAAGAGACTCTGATGAGGCAATTCGAAGCGGCATCATGTATGGATACGCTGGTTTGGTGAAGGAGTTAGTTAAACGTTCTGAAGAGGAACTTGGGGTTGCTGCAAAGGTTTTAGCTACCGGAGGACTTTCACGCACCATTGCACCCCTTATAGGAAGGATTGACTATCTAGAACCATTACTTACATTAGAGGGTCTCAGGATTATGGCAGACGCACATCGCTGAGCCCTCTATTCAGGTACACATAAGAATCAGAGTATAAACTTTCCATCACGCATGATTACTATGTTCTCCCCATTCTTAACAGTTGCTTCAATGCACATGTCCGATGAACCCACCATGAAATCTGTGTGTACAAGAGATCTATTACACCCCGATTCAAGAAGTTTTTCGTCTGAATTCAGTTGTTTTGCATTATCAAGACAGCTCGGATAACCCGCACCAAGAGCAAGATGGCAGGAGGCATTCTCATCAAACAGTATTGAGTGGAAAATATGCTTGGCCTGTGCGATCGGCGAATCTTCATCAACAAGGGCAACTTCACCAAGATACGATGCTCCTTCGTCGGTCTCAAGGAATCGGTCCATAACAGCCTGTCCTTTTTGAGCTGTACAGGAAATGACCTTCCCATGTTCAAACTCAAGACGAACACCCTCTACGAGGCTGTCCATGACAGAAACCGGTCGTGTTGTTGTTACATATCCATGTGCAGAAAGTCGGTCTGGTGTGGTAAATACTTCTTCAGTAGGAATATTAGCTAAAAACCAGTCTCCACTTGGAAGAGGATCCCCACCACCCATCCATACATGGTGTTCAGTAAACCCTACGGTGAGATCTGTTTGGCTGCTGGTAAAATGGAGCGACGAAATCTGCAATTCATTTAATCGGCGACATCGATTCAACAAATTTTGAACATGGTTATTCCATGCCTCTACAGGATTGGGCTGATCAAGGCGTAGGATAGGAGCCAAGACTTCCCATAATTGTTCTTCCGTCGCTTCCGGACCAAGCACCGCCTGCGCCCACTTAGGACCAGGTGCACATACTACGCACCATGGATGCTCATTACGCATCCGACTTACTTGGTAGGCTTTACCTGAGGTGGCAAGTGCAGATTTGTAGATTGAAAGTTTCTCGGCATCAGCATCACGAAGCCAGCTGCGATCCTCGGTATTATCGATTCTCACATATGCCCAGTCTTTTACCATCATTTCATAATCAATTTGTCTGGCAAAATCGGGGACATATGAAAGTTGTGATGCTGTTTGATTATCCAACCTGCTTTTTACCAGTCGCAAATCATCTTGTTCAATGCGAACCAGCTGAGCACCAGCTTCATAGGCAGCAAGTGCTACTTGTTGTGCAAACCAATAGGTTTCCGGACCAGTTTTTATCTGAAGGCATTGCCCAGGATACAGCGAAACTCCAGAATGCACTATGAGATTTGCGTATTCCCAAATCATTGTCTCAATATTCCTATTCATCATTCCTCCTAGTTTACTGAATGTAGAAAATTACAATAGAAATGCTCCATTTTCCATAATCGTAATAGTAGTACCATCTGTTTTATGGGCAACTACCGAAAGTTGATCATCGCCAATAGGCAGTCTGAATCGGATAGAACTTACATTGCATCCGGTCTTTTCCTGCAATTCAAATTCATCAGTATACGTATCGAGGGCTTCAAGATGATATGCTTCTCCCATACCTAGAGTGAGAGAGGTGAGAGCATTCTCGTCAAATCCCACATAGCCGAAGAAATCTGCAAGTTCAGTCAGAGGTGTATTCTGATCTACGAGTGAACATTCTCCCAATTTTCTAGCTCCCTCATCAACAGAAAGTGCAAGGCTAAGCAAATGCTCACCTTTTTCAGCTGAGAAGGAGACCACAGAACCATGAGAAAATTCCAATCTTGCTCCCTCTACTTGACCCCCAAGAAGGGGGAAAGGTTTTGAGCTGTATACAACTCCTTCAGTCATGACCCTATTCGCAAGCATGCTGATACGATTTAACGGAATTTGCGGCAAGAACGCTCTTCCGTTGGGTAATTTTCGAACACCACCACGCCATCGGGACTCTTCAACAGCAGAAAGCTTCAAATTTGTTCCTGCCTCTGTTGTCATTATGAGGTGTGAAATATCTAATCGATTAATGGCTGCAAGTCTGGAATCTATGAGTGCTGCATGCTCTTTCCAGGCCTGTTGCGGGTTTTCTTCAGAAAGCATAAAGATTTTGGCAAATTGGTGGTATAAATCCTGTTCTGTAGCTCGAGGCCCTAAAAGACGATGTGCCCAGATTAGACCTGGCACCGGCACAATGCTCCATGGTGCAATCTGAACATCGAGCTGTGGTGGAGCTAAATTCCCCGTCTTTTGCAGAAGTGCCGGCTGTTTAATTATCTCATTCGGATCCGCTGAGAAGTTCCATTCTCGATCTTCTGTATCATCCAAACGGAGCAGAATAGCCCGAATTGGAGGAGTTGATAATAATTCATGCAGCGTTGGATTGATTGAGATGACATCACCTGGTTTCCCTTCTGTGATTACTACAATATTGACTGGCTGTAGGGTTGTCTCAGCAGCAAGTTCGGCTAGTTCCTGTGCAAAATCATAATGCCCTGGATTGGTATTGATAGAGAGAGATTCTCCTTCTTGTATGTTCATTACAACATGAAGAATAATTTCCATATATCGCGTTTTTAAATTCATAAGACTCCTACTCATTGATGTTCATGAAAACCTATATTACTATATTAGGCAATGAAAGACCAATAGATGGAAAGTCTCCATTGGAAATTTTTGTGAGGCCCTTGACCATCGTTTCGGATTCGGTTATACATATCTTCCATAAGAAACCGAAGCGTGCGCCTGTGGTATAGTGGTATTACCTCAGCCTTCCAAGCTGAAGAGGCGGGTTCGATTCCCGTCGGGCGCTTTTCTTGGAGAGCCTGGCACAGCCAGGTTTTTTCGTGTCTGCAGACCGATTCTACCCGAATCTGAAAGCATTTTTTAATAAGGGGTGTGTTATGGGTTTACGAGGAGAAGTATTTTCAACAAAGCTGATTACAAAAGATAGAACTTATTTTTTTAATGTTAAAGAGAATGTTTATGGAGATCTTTTCATGAATATTGTTGAAAGTAAAGGAACCGAGGGCGGGACAGGTAAGTTTATCAGACAATCTGTGTTGGTGTACCAGGAAGACTTAGGGGAGTTCGTAAAAGAATTTCAGAAAGCACTCGACTATATGAAGCAGCACGGGAAGAAGTAATGTGTGTTTTGCCGCACGACACACTCATTATAGGATGGTGAAAGATCTGCGGTGAATTGGGCTTAGCCCGTGTTCTCTACATGCTTCGCGATGTGATTTTGTTGGATATCCTTTATGAGCAGCAAACCCCCATTGAGGGTAACGGGTATCAAGTAGTTCCATTACTTCGTCTCGAGCAGTTTTTGCAAGAATAGATGCTGCCATAATTTCAAATACTGTGTCGTCACCTTTAACCAGAGCCTGACTTGCCACAGGTAAGTCAGGAACCTGATTCCCGTCAACAAGAACTAAATCTATACTTACTCCTTGCCGTACTATTTTATCAAATGCTCTACGCATAGTATGCAGTGTAGCTTGCAGAATATTATCCCTATCAATCTCTGCTCTGCTAGCCCATGCAATAGACCAGGCAATAGCTTGTTCTTTGATGATGAGAGCTGCGGCAACCCGTTTTTTAAGTGACAACTTTTTTGAGTCTGCCAATATTTCAAAAGGAAAGTCTTTTGGTAAAACCACCGCACTCGCACATACAGGTCCCGCAATCGGACCCCTGCCTGCTTCATCAATTCCACAAACATACATCATGTTGATGATGGTAGTTGTGTCGATGCAATTTGTCAATTCTGTGTGAGTATGATATACTTTTTCCGGTGGACTGACGGACTCTTGATTATGTACGGGAGTTACCAGCCGCAAGAAGATTCAGTATGTATGGGAGATCCGGTTGTTCCTCAAAAGCCTTGAATTATATGGATTTAAATCATTTGCTGATAAAACCCGTCTGGAGTTTGCCGACGGGACAACGTCGTTGTTAGGTCCTAATGGGTGCGGGAAAAGCAATATTGTAGATGCCATTAAATGGGTCCTCGGAGAACAATCAACTAAAACTTTACGTGCTGGTAAAATGGAAGATGTTATTTTTAACGGTACGGAATCGAGAAAGCCACTGAATGTAGCGGAAGTGACCCTAGTAATCAATAATGAAGAGAGATTGCTTCCGACAGAACACACTGAAGTTGAAATCAAGCGTAGATTGTTCAGAACAGGAGAGAGTGAGTTTTATATAAACAGAAACCAAGTACGCTTAAAAGATATTAGAGAATTATTCTTTGATACAGGAGTTGGGAAATCAGCCTACTCAATTTTGGAGCAAGGCAAAATCGACCAGATTCTCAGTCACAAACCAGAAGATCGACGATATATATTTGAGGAAGCAGCTGGCATTACTCGCTATAAACTTCGCAGTATTGAGGCTTCACGCAAGCTGGATCGAACAGAAGAGAATATTGAACAGGTAGAGACACTTCTCGGTGAAATTAAGCGACAGTACGATTCTCGAAAGGCTCAGGCGGCAAAAGCTGTTCGCTACCGTGAGCTTGAACGAGAACAGGCAAATCTTGAAGTTGATGTACAGCTCTCTACAGTAAAGAGCTTTCTGCTTCTGAAAGAGGCAAGAAATGATCAGCTTGTACAGGCAAAAGAGTCCTACGAACAGGTAAAAGAGGATATAGCTGAGCAAACAGAGCAAATTGAGCTTGAACAGAATGAAGTAAGAGAGCATGCACAAACGCGTGTTTCCATTCAGACGAGGTTACAGCGTCTTGAAGAGCAGGCAATTGCAAAGAGAGATCAACTCGAGTTGCTGCAGCAACGCTATCATGATTTTCTGCGGAATAAACAGGAAGCAGATGCTCGAGCAACACAAATTCTCGAACGTATAGATCGAGAGGAACTTCACTTGGAGGAACAGCGAGATAGTGCAGAACATATAGAACAGATGATTTCAGACCTTGGGAAAAAGATTGCCGAGCATGAAAAACAGATGGAATCCACAAGCATACTCATTCAAGGGCATAATCATGAAATTGAGCAGCGAGAGGATGCGATAATCACTGAAGAACAGTGTCAGCAAACGCTGGGAGAGAAACTTCAGGAACTTACCGATCAGATTGTCGTGGAGATAGATAAACGACTCAGAGAGAGTGGGTATTCAATTCAAGCAAGGACAAAAGCAGAACAAGCGTTCCTAGATCGTCTCATGCGGATTAGAACAAGCATAGATGAGCGAAAAACGTTTACTCGGCAGATTATCACGCTGCTCAAGGAGAATGAGAGAAAGATTTCATCAGTTGTAGCCGAATGGGCCAGTTTCCTACAAGATCTTGAAGATTCATTTGAGTCACTAGCTCAATTATTTAACCACTATGATCAGACCATACCCAGTTTCATTGATGAACTTATTGCACCGGAAGGAGTAATAACTCAGAAACACACTATTGATCAAGATCTAGTAGATTCACGAAACAAAGCTGCAACTCATCGAAAAGCCATTCAGACACTCAAAGAAGAAAATCAAGGTCTTTCACTATTACTTGACCAATACCGTGAGCGATTGACTCAGTTGAGAGTTTCTCTAGGAGAATACCAGACAAGAGGCAGTAGCACAAAAACCCTTATTGAAAATCTTGAAAAAGTGCTTACTGAGCAACGGTATCTCCATTCTGACGCAACGAGAGATGCGGAAGTTGCTTCTGAACGGGTGGAAGAGGCAACCCAGCAGATGGCTGTTGTACGCGATGACCAGCACCGAATTGAAGAGGAGCGTGAGGCTCTTGAAGGTCAGCTTGTAGAAATCATTGAGGTCATAGACCGAGAGAATGAACGATTAAGCGGTGAACGGGAAAAAATCAATCAACGCTATAATGAGTTGCAGGAATTGCGGGGGAGCATAGATAAATATACGTTCCATATTGAGTCAATTCAAGAACAGATCCAGGGAGTCTATCGGACATTTTTCGATACCTATGGAAAAAGTTTGAAAGAGTTTGATGACCGATTAGTTGAAGATTTTGATGATATTTCCGTTTTAAGAGAGCAACTAAGTACTCTTAAAAAGCAAATCCATGGTATGGGTTATATTAACCATATGGCAGAAGAAGAGTTTGCAGAGATTAAGGAACGGTACGATTTTCTTACTCAGCAGATGGATGATCTTGTCCGTGCTAAACGTGATTTAACACGTGTGATAGAGGAGATTAGGCGACGTTCTGAAGAGTTGTTTATCGATTCCTACCAGAAAATTCGAACCAATTTCCAAGAAATGTTTCATCGAATGTTTGGGGGAGGTCGTGCTGAACTTCGCTTGATCGATCCGGAAAATATCCTGGAATCTGGAATTGATATTCTTGCACAACCCCCAGGTAAAAAACTTGACCGCTTAGCTCCTCTCTCGGGAGGAGAAAAAGCTCTTACTGCTGTTGCTCTTTTATTTGCAACCTACAAAGTGAAACCTTCCCCGTTCTGTATTCTTGATGAGATTGATGCAGCGCTTGATGACCGAAATATCGGGTATTTTTTAAGTGTTCTGGAAGATTTTGCAGAATCTTCACAGTTCATCATTATTACACATAATAAGCATACTGTTATGGGCTCAAAAACATTGCTCGGTGTCACTATGCAAGAAAGAGGTATCTCCAAAGCTATCAGCTATCGGATGGGCTGGGAAGCTGATGAGGATGTGATTCATGATGCACAGGTTGACACTTCATCCGATTATGAAGTATAAATCTTTACCGTAAAGC
>CAZTUL010000006.1:0-58970 GCA_964616275.1 uncultured Spirochaetaceae bacterium
TTGACTCCTTGACTATTATGTTCCAGCTTCTGATTATATAATAAGAATTAGGAGGATGCACATGCATATTTCACAATTAGATACACCTGCCTTGATTATCGAACGTACCACCATGATGAAAAATCTACGAATGATGCAGGAGAAATCACTTGCATGGCATGTTTCATTACGACCGCACACAAAAACTCATAAAACTCCTGAAATTGCAAAAATGCAAATTGAATTAGGAGCTACTGGAATTACCGTTGCAAAAGTGGGAGAAGCTGAGGTAATGGCTTCAGCTGGAATTGATGATATTTTCATCGCTAATGAAATAGTAGGGGTAACAAAACTCACAAGAATCTTCAACCTGTGTAAAGAAGGGAAATCCATCTCTTTTGGCGTTGATTCAGTTGAGGCAATTCACCAGATTGCCCATATATTTACCCCAGAAACTCCAGCACATGTACTTATTGAGGTTGAAACTGGTGAGGGGCGAAGCGGAGTAACAGACCCTGAACTATTTGCATCTCTCCTTACTCTGATTAAATCAAACCCAAATATTGTATTTGAAGGAATCTTCAGCCATGAAGGACATTCCTATAATGCGAAAACTTTAGAAGAAGCGACTGAGATAGGAATGGACACACAAAGACAAACACTGGCGTATGCGCAACAAGCCCATGAGCTAGGGTCTCCTTGTACAAGAGTGAGCATTGGGTCTACTCCAAGTCTTCTTAGTGCCATGATGAAAAATATTCCAATCATTGCTGGAATTACTGAAATTAGACCGGGAACCTACGTGTTTATGGACGCAGGGCAAGCGGCCCTTCTTGGTTCATTTTCCTCCTGTGCAGCTTCAGTACTTGCCACTGTGAGTTCAAAACCAACACGCTCCCGCACCATAGCAGATGCAGGTGCTAAAGCACTTACCTTGCAAAGTAGAAATACTGGAATCTGTTATTCCCCTGGGAAAGGAGTTATTTTAGAACCAGTCTATACTCATGTTACGGGATTATACGATGAGCACACTGTTGTTGAAGATGCTGAATTTTCACGATCCGTATCCATAGGTGATACTATCCGAATTATTCCAAATCATATCTGCCCGGTAGTTAATCTCTATGACGAACTGTATCTCGTAGAAGGAGACCAGGTGGTAGCGACCTATCACATATCGGGAAGAGGGAAAATCACCTAACTGAGTGTTGAGCAATACTACACTATAGAGTTCCTCTCCACAGCGAGACTTTGATCAGTCTAGGAGTGTTTTTGCCATTCTCAAAGGTACCAGGTGAATTAAAAAGGAATTATACATACCAGTATACCTATATAGATATAAAGTTATATCTTTTTCGGTGATTAGAAATTTTGATTCACTGGGATACAGTAGATAGGATGAAACGCGATGAGTATGAACGAGAAATTATTGATAACATCCGCAGGTTTAGACAAGCTCGTGGTCTTACTCAGGAAGAGCTAGGGAGAAGATGTAACATGCCTACCGGGTATATTGGCGGCATAGAAACCTACAAACGATTCCCAAAAGTTAAAAACCTTAAAAGAATTGCTGAAGGACTCGGTATAGATATTGCGTACCTTATGAGCCCTCTAATAGCAAAAAAATTTCTCGAAGCTTCAGATATCACTGAAGATTTTCAGAACTATATTAGAAATTACATGAACAATTATTTCCCTCCTGAGTCAGAGAACAACAGAAAATAATTTATTCACCAGACTCCTTCCGCTCATCTTTTTCTTCCTCCCGCCTTTTTATCTCATCGGTGATTCTTTCAATGTGCTGTTGGATTTTTTCCCTCTTCTGTTTTTGCTGCTTTTTCTCTTTTGTTCCATTATCCTGATCAAGTTCTTCTAATTTTTTCATTAAAGATTGTTCTTCTTTCCGTAACTGTTCAATTGATTCGGCCTCTTCAGCTTTATCGAACACCATCTCTTCAACTGTAGTCTTGTCTTTTTCTACTCGTTTCTCCTGTGTTACTTTAGAAGGAATATAGCGATGATCAACAGAAAACTCTCTTCGATCAACGACAGAAGGAGATGCAATCTCAATATCCTGAGCATGGAGTGCATCTAATACCGACTTATGAAAATCACTCGTCTTACTAAGTTTTTCTGAAAATTCCTCTAACAATCCATACACACGGTATTTGACTGCATGATCAAGTAATTGTTCGACAAATACAAAAGGATCTTTCAGACTGACCTCGGCAGCTGCCTGTTTCAAGGCTTCCTCGACTTTACCATGCGGGACATCATAACCTATTGAAACAGAGACATGAACGTAAGTTCCACCTCTTCTTGTCACCTGTACTGCCTTAGTTACAAGTAGTAAATTCGGAAGACTCACAATATCCCGGGTAATGGTCTGAATTTCAGTATGGAAAATGCCAAAATCGGTAACACGACCCACTAGTGCCTCTAATTCAATAAAATCTCCAGCTCTAAACTCATGCATTAATCTGAGCATAATTCCAGCCATCGCATTTCCCACCAGAGTGGTTGAAGAGAGTGCTATTACCGCACTGAATAACACTCCGAGAACGCTGAGAATCTGCCCCTTAACCTCATGCTCAATAGGGAGAAATCCAATTGCGAGGAACAATCCAATCAATACGATAGTAAAAGTAATTAATTGTCGATGATACGGGAAACTATTACTGGCTGTCTTACGAATCGAGCGATTAAATACAATTCGAATTATTACAACCAGAGCTGCTGTACCTAATACCGCCAATAGTGAACCGAGAAATCCAGTGATATCCATTGATTCACCTCCCTACAGTTGAAACACCATTCTCCATTCATTTCGGAAACCTTTGAAGGTATCCCCAAGTTGGTATGACTCATTCAAACCACTCGTCCATACGGTGCCATCTCTTTTTATAACAACGGTATGATCGCGTCCCGCTGAAACGCTTGCTGCATCTTTAAGAACTGTGATAAACCCGTCAGAATTTGATTTACTTGAGTTCGTTCCATTACCAAACTGTCCATATCGGTTACTACCAGCTACCTGCAATGTCCCACTTGGATACAGAACCCATGTAGTATAATTCCCCGCCGCAATATCCTGAACACCAGTAAACAACCTTACTAATCGATTGGTAGAACCAAGAGAACCTAGCTGCCCTTGTGAATTCTTTCCAGTTACCCAAGTGCTTCCATCGTTAAGCAGCACTATGGTGTGTTCACGGCCTGCAGCAACTGTTTTTACATTTTTGGTAATATACGTTGGAACAGATACTGGATTAGTGTGACCTAAACCAAGCTGTCCTGATGAATTTTCACCAAAACCGTATAAAATATTATCTTCTGTTATGATAAAAGAGGTGTGCATCGTATTAGTGAAAACCCTACTTCCTCCTTTTTCAGAAATCTTTACCGGTTTTGTTTTAGCTGATGTTGATTCATCACCTAATTGTCCTGCCTGGTTAGCACCCACAGCCCATACAGAACCATCGGTTTTTACAAATAGAGTGTGACCGTATCCCCCTGCTGCATGCACCACCTGATCAGCAATTTTCTGCATGGTAAGTTGATTATTAATTGTACCATCTTTAATCTGATTATCTTCGTTTCTTCCACTTCCGTAAAGAATCTGTCTATCGGTGATAAATAACGTATGTCCAAATCCTGTTGCAATATCAGAAATACCTGAAGTCAAAAGGGTAAACGAAGACTTCGTGTCTGTAGTACCATCTCCCATATGTCCGAAAGAGTTCAAACCCGTTCCATAAACCGTACCCTTTTCTGTAATAATAAAAGAGTTAAATTGACCAGCAATAGCCCGATTACCGCTCACTGTTGACGATTGCGCAGCTACGACGGGAGCAGGAGTTGTAACTGGCTGAACTACCGTTTCCATAACATCGTTTCTTGTTATCTCCAGTTGTACAGTCTTTCCAAAATCACTTCCTTCAAGAACTCCCAAGGCCAAGATATAAAGAGCATCACTATGTAACTGGATCATAAAGGTATCAAACAATTCAGATCCATCAAAATTTTCCGCTAATGCAGTATTACCATCTCCAGAAAAATCATACACAGCCAAATAAAGAGGGGACTGTTCATGTGTATGATGCTTAACAGTGTATTCACCTTCTGAAGGTACAGAGAAAAACACCATGGGCATTCCGGTCGAGAGCACTACCTTAAAAGGTTTGGTACTATCGAGCAAATCAACCATACCCTGAGCATTTGGCACTAGCACAGCGTCGGTTGAATATGCAGGAACCTGACTATACAAACGAGGACCATAGAGATACACAGAGCCATTCCCACCAACATGTGCAAAGAAGAACTCATTCTGAGAACTCTCTAAATCTGCTCCCCATCTAAATTGCGTTGGGTTCATAACTGCACTAAAGATACCCCGTTCCCATGTTTCTCCTGCATCGGCAGTTGAAAGGAAACTATACGAGCCTGTTATCGGATTTAAATAGACCACTGTAACGGTACTATCTTCAGCACTTGCGATGTGTGTCGATACTACTGCATCCCTATGGGGATGTAATGTTCCATCTCCATACACCGGCATAAAATCCGGTGCACTCGAGGTTGCATTCTTAATTCTGAGAATGGTCAGCCCATCTCCAGTAAATGCCGATATGAATGCCAAATCGGGATCCTCAGCATCAACGGCCAATCCAAGATGACCTCCTGAAGATGGTGCAATTCGTGTAGTTTTCCATGTATTACCATTATCTCTGGAGACAGAGAGTTTTACCGCATACTCATCATTATTGTCTTGATAAACAGTATAGAGATTACCATGTGCAGCCACGATTTTCCCCGAATAGCCAGTAGAATTAGAATCGGTCATTCTTGTGAAATCGAGGTACGTACGGTATGTTTTTCCTCCGTCTGTTGATTGTGCATAGTTGTAATCCCAATAGGAATCGTGTCTATGGAAAACGATATGGATATTCCCAGAAGAATCAAAAGTCATATCCTGAATTGAAGCGTTTTGTTTGGATGAAATAATTGGTACAGGATTGCCATAACTTTTTCCAGCATCATTACTTGTAAGAGAAAAAATTTGCCCCTGTCTGCTGTATCCTATCACTACCTGAGATTCTTTTGCCACTAGACCCTGAACAGTCGCACCAGAAATATGTGAAAGTTTTTGTACAGTCCAAGCTCCAGTTTCGTTTGTACGGGCAACCCGTATGCAGCCGTCTTCTCCTTGATACGCAACAATATGACCTTCGTCTGATTGGGCAAGGTGTACACTACTACCAGCGGTTATCATAGCTTCAGAACCAACTATGGTTTGTGCACTGGCTAAAGCAAGAAAATCAGCAGCAGGGAGCATCATAATCACTAGACTAAGGAGTACTAAGACAACCGCAATTTTCCTCATCCCAACCCTCCAAAAAGTATAATATATTCATATTATATGATACAAAATCTGTATTTGGAACAAAAAATGGAAGGGATGAAATTTATTTGGATGCCTGAGAGTATTTACGCATGCTAGATACCGAATAATTTTATGGCTTATCTATCCAGTATTCTTTTGGAACTGGATTACTACCCTCCCAAATTATTTGTCGAAATAGTACAGGATCTGTATTCCCTTCTGTATTAATGAGAAGTATTTGACTTGAGTCATCAATTTGCAAAAAATCTCGTAACTCTTCAGCTCCGTTTTCTTTAAGTATTGAAACTAATGCACCGAGTGTTACTGCACCACTTTCTCCACTCACAATAAACGGATCACCTTTCAATGGAGTGGCATACATTCTCATACCTCGTGCAGCAATATAGTCGGGAACAGAGACAAACGCATCAACGGTATCCTTTAATACAGACCAAGCGATTTCACTCGGCTCTCCACATGCAAGACCTGCCATAATGGTGTTAAGATCTCCACCAACTGAATGGGGAGTTCCATCATCCTCCCGCGCACTTTTAAAAAGACAAGCAGCGTTATCTGGTTCAACAACAATACATTTAGGTGCCTTCTCTTTGCAAAGACTGTGGTAGAAACCGATAACTGCTGCCGCTAAAGCACCAACACCAGCTTGTACAAAAACATGCGTTGGCCGTGAAATACCCTGGCCACTAAACTGTTCCTGAATCTCTGCCATCATGGTAGAATACCCCTGCATAATCCATGTAGGAACCTGTCTATAACCTTCCCAACTGGTATCACTGATAATTTCCCAGCCATGTTTTTTTGCATCGACAACAATCTGACGCACGGCATCGTCGTAATTCCCATCAATAACTTTAACCGTTGCACCGTAACTTTTAATTGCATCAATACGTCGTTTGCTTGTGTCTTTGTGTACATAAATTACACACTTATGTCCCAATTTTTGAGCTGCCCAGGCAATCCCGCGACCATGATTTCCATCGGTTGCACTGGCAAACGTAATATCACCAAGAAGATCTTTTACCTCTTTGGAGATGAGATACTCATAGTTCATATCTTTGTCTAGAATATTAAGACGATTCTGTATGAACCGATACAATGCAAACGATCCGCCAAGAACCTTAAAACTATTTAATTCAAGTCGTGAAGCCTCATCTTTAACCCAAATACCCCCCACTCCAAACACAGAAGCAAGATTAGGTAAAGACATGAGTGGACTCATCTGGTATCCAGGTATCTGCCGGTGGAACCTTCTCGCTGTCCTAGCAACCTCAACTGGAAACATCTCGCAAGCGGTTTCAAGGTTTTTCTTTTCGAACTTTCGTATAGTCCATGAAAAATCGGGATTATTGTTATCCATGCTGCCCTCCTGGAGCTATCAAATTATTAAGAAATTATTGTAATAAGAACTTTATTACATAATGATTTATGATATCATCAATAACTTCCTATATTATAGACAATAAACGAAATAGTTACAATGGCAATGAAAAGGGCTGAAATTTCATTGTACTGCGGGTCATGTACATGAAATCTCAGCCGTTTATATGCAGGAATGTATTAGACTAGAGTGCGTAATTCAACATAGCTGCAACGCGTTTGAACTTGATGGTGTCTTCACTCATCACTCGCGTATCAGGATCGGTTACCTTTGTAGTCATCTGAGGGATTATTGTCAGATTCAATCGATCAGAAAATCCAAAATTTGCTACAAGGCCAAGATCAAACACCATCTGGGGAAGCTGAAGATTTGTTCCTATGTTATCAAGATAAGTCTCTAACATAATTGCTACTGTATCTACCACAAGCGGCATCTGATATCCTACTAAGTACTCGCCCTTATAGTTTATACCATTCTGATGAAGTCCGGCGGTCTCAAATTCCCAACCACCCACAGTTCCACTGAAGTTTGTATATCCCTGATAATTTATCTCATGGTAGGTTCGTAATACTACACTCGTCCAATCTCCAGGCCAGATTGCTGCGGTATCAAATTGCAATGCCGCTCCGCCTTTTGCCTTGTAATACATACCATGCATCGTGTCTGAAACTGCAGGAGAGGTAGTACCATCCCATTTCCTTAGCCCTTCAAGACCCATAAGATCAAAATTCCATCCAGTTCCGAGTGCTCCGCCGACAGAAAGTTCCAATACAGCTATGGGGGTAATGACACCCTCCACAGTGAGTGAAGCAGTAATCGGAGTAACTCCTAAAATTCCTTTTACCTTAATATTATTCCCACTGAACAATGGTCCTTCACCTTGCAGAAAAGGGAATTTGACCGTATAGCCAATTTCTGCCTTAGCTTCATTTATCCAATTTTTTGGAGGAGCGGTACTCCCGATAAGTTTAACATTCCCAGAAATTTCACTCTGGGCGAATAGGATTCCGCTTCCTATGAGAACCAATACGATGAGTACCAAACCAAACTTTTTGCCATTGTGCATGGTAAATCTCCTTTAATCACTCTATAAAACTCAGCATATCACAAGGTTAATCAGTGGGAAACCTATAATCCTATGCATTTTCATCGGTGTCACAGCATAAGTTACTTTTTTCAAGTGAAATCAGAGCATCATCTAACACTGTACGCAATTGCTCATAAGCAGCTTGATCAGATTTTCCATTCTGATTAAATAAGCATGAAGCCAGTTGATGAGGAATATATTTAGCATCCTGCTGTAAATTCTGACCCTTTTTTGTAAGACAAACCATCACCGTTCGTTCATCGAAAGGTAGACGTTTTCGCTCGACTAACCCTTTGAGTTCCATCCGTTTTATCAGTGGAGAAATTGTTCCGGTGTCGAGCCTCAGTGAGGAACAGATATCCCCCACAGTTGCCGAATCCACCTCCCACAGTACCAGCATTACCAAGTATTGAGGGTACGTAAGATCAAATTTTGCCAAAAGAGGCTTATATGCCGCGTGAATAGCTCTTTCCAAAGAGTAGATTCGAAAACAAATCTGATTTTCCAATAGCAAAGCAGATTCAATCATGAAAGCTCCTTTTCTATATCCTCATACATATCTGCAGGTTCTACAGTAGGGGCGAATCGCTTAACAGTTGTACCATCTGAGGATACAAGAAATTTCGTAAAGTTCCATTTTACCGATGAACCTAATTTACCCGGTGCCTGCTTCTTGAGCCAAGCAAAAATTGGAGCTGCGGATTTCCCGTTTACATCTATTTTCTTCATCAGTGGAAAAGTTACACCAAAGTTCACAGAACAAAATTGTGCAATATCTTCATCGCTTCCCGGTTCTTGATGCGCAAATTGATCACAGGGGAATCCCACAACAAGCAATCCTTTTGGACTGAACTCCTTATAAATCTTTTCTAATCCCTCGTATTGATTGGTGAACCCACATTTACTTGCCGTATTTACAATAAGTATTGGACTTCCCTCATATTTCTTAAAATCAAATTCATTACCATTATTAGCAATCACGGTAAAATCATAGATTGTCTTAGCCATATATCTACTCCTGTATTTTTTATATTGTGCACTATATTATTGTTCGCAATATTTGTCAATATAAACATAAGGCTGCCACTCAGAACGTATCGCCTGAGCAACAACCTAAGAACACTAGGAGGTTATAATTTTACAGAGATTCTATGTGAACTGCTGTTTGGAACTGCCAATCAGAATCAAGCGTTCGAACTTCACCTATAGCCTGGATCTCCTGGGTCCATACCAAATCCTCTGCAGAACGTCCAATGCTGATAGAATACATACCCGGCTCTACTACTCGTGTATCCATGTCTACCATAAAGGAGAGGACGTCCATTGGTACGGTAAAGTGAATACGGACCGATTCTTTAGGTTCAAGAGAAACACGAGCGAATCCTTTCAATTCGAGAGTCGGTCGCACAATCGATGCAAAATGGTCACGAACATAGAGTTGAACCACTTCATCTCCAACTATCTTCCCCGTATTCGTTACCGTCACCGAAACTCGGATTACTCCATCTACGGGAACAGTATCGACTTCATGTGCAATATCGCTATATTTAAATTGTGTATACGACAACCCATAACCAAATGGATACCGAGCACCGAATTCTCGCTGTCTTGGCATTCCCGCGGCTTTCTTCACGTGGTTGTAAGCAAAAGGCATTGCACCTGCACTTCGAGGAAATGATAGCGGGGTTCTTCCACTTGGACTCACATCTCCATAGATAATTTGTGCTATTGCCTCACCACCACCTTCACCCGGTAGCCACGCTGCGAGAATAGCTGCTGCTTCATCATCTGCTCTGCCAAGCGTATATGGTCTTCCGCTAACCAGAATAACTACAACTGGCTTCCCTGTGTCGAGCAATGCATCGAGCATTTCCTGTTGAACTCCAGGGAGCTTCAAGGATGTAGTATCAGAACCTTCTCCAACAGTTCCTTGTTGAAATAAACCTGCAATATCACCCACAACTGCGATGACCACATCAGCTTTATGTGCAGCTTGAATAGCTTCTGATATTTTGTTGGTGTCGGTACTTACTCCCTGTACCGTTGAACCGTTGTCTCTCACATCACCAGGGAAAAATATTGCCTTATCGAATGCATGTTCGAACAATACACACCCTTCACTGTAGGTAACACGTTTTTTACCAACTCGCTGTTCAATAGCCTTGCGAATTGTTAGTGATCCTATAGGGGTAGTATTCATATCGCCAGCGACTCCTCGAAGATGAATAGGAGGAGAATATCCGTTATACATAGCCTGATCATGATCAGCGAGAGGACCCACTAGAGCCACATTCACACTTGTTTTTAATGGCAGTTCGCCAATATTTTTCAGCAATACAAGTGACTTTCTTGCTGCCTCTACAGCGAGAGCATGATGATCGGGAGCATGTAACTGAATAGCATCAATTTCTATAAAGGGGTGGTCAAAGATACCCTGTCTAAATTTTTCTGTGAGCACTCGAACCACTGCCTGATCAATTTCTTCGATTCCAATATAACCCTTATCTAAAGCCTCTTTCAGACCCTCTTTAAAACAAGTGCTGCTCGGTAATTCAACATCCATCCCAGCACGTACAGCGAGTGCCGAAGCTTCAGCCATATCTGATGCTACGTGATGATCAATAAAGAGTTGGCTGGGAGCCTCGTAATCGGCAACCACCAAACCGTCAAATCCCCATTTTTTCTTGAGCAAATCGGTCATAAACTTCTTAGATGACGAACACGGCTCTCCATCGATATCATGATATGCCGGCATTACAGAGCCGGGTTGGGCACCTCGTATTACCATCTCGAAGGGCAAGCCAAATACATTAAGCAATTCACGTATTCCTATGTGAACAGGGGCATGATTTCTTGCACCTTCGCTGAAAGAGTGGCCCAAAAAATGCTTCAATGTAGCTATGGGAGATTTGTGCTCTCCCTGTAATCCACGTACATATGAAATACCCAGGCTTCCGGTCAGATAGGGATCTTCACTGAAGGTTTCCTCAGTTCTCCCCCACCGAGCGTCACGAGCCACATCGAGGACGGGAGAGAGTCCTTGATGGATCCCGAGAGAAGACAACTCCTTACCAATAACACGTGCCACTCTCTCCATAAGATCAACATCCCAAGTTGATCCCTGATTCAGACTCGAGGGGAAACTTGTTGCTCCAGTAATCATTGCTCCAGTAAGACACTCTTCATGCAGCATGGCAGGGATACCGAGTCGGGTTCTTCCTACCAAATACCGTTGAATTTCATTTATTCCTTTTGCTACTAACCGGGGATTCTGTGGACGTGTTCCATAGGGACGTGTAAGCTGACCAATTCCCGTTCCAAGAACTATTTCTCTATCATGCTCGGGGCGTTTATTAGTGAAGGCAATCTCTTTAGTTATGAACGTACCATCGTCTGAGATAACTAACCATGCAGCTACGAGTTGAGAAATTTTTTCTTCTACAGTCATTTCGCACAACAATTCTAGTGCACGTTGACGATTGGATTTCATGTGGTGCCTCCCCTACTCTTTTAATGCACCAAGTGCAACACCGGCAATAATATATTTCGATAATAGGAAGTACACGATAAACAGTGGCAGTACCGTCAAGGCTAAGCCAAGGTAGACCGAACCGAATTCTGTTTTATAAATATCTCCTCGCAGAAGACTTACCATAATCGGCATGGTATATTTTGTATTATCTGTTAATAATATCGTCGGCAGGAACAACTGATTCCAGTGAAATACGAATTGAAAGATTGCCTGTGTTGCAATAGCGGGTTTCATGATAGGCATAATTATACGATTAAAAGTATAAAACTCTTTTGCCCCATCTATTCTCGCAGAATCGACAATATCAAGTGATAACGTTGCAAGTAAGTACTGTCGCATAAAAAAGACAACTGCTGGAGTAGCCATGGCAGGGAAGATAAGTGGCCAAAAACTGTTTGTCCACCCAATTCTATACATCATTTGGTAATACCCAATTGCAAAAACTACATTCGGAAGCATGAGAACTGCCATAATGAAAGTGAAGAACGGTTGTCTAAGCTTCCAATTATAGGCAACAAGACCATACGCAGTTAAAGAGGAGACGTACACAGCTCCAAGTGTTGCTCCTGTTGAAATAATCATAGAGTTGACGAACCCGGTTATGGGATTGAATGTCTTTCCCATGAGAATTTTAAAATTGCTCAACAAAAAAGAAGATGGGAACAATGAAATGGAACTCTGCTGTATCTGAAATGTACTTCTTGTTGCATTCACAACCATAATCCAGAAAGGGAAAATGCTCAGCACAGCAAGAAATGTACATACGATATAAATGATTATTTTATAACCTCTACGGGATTTTGACATGCCTACGCTCATACCAACACCTCCCGCTTTCTATTCCTAACTTCTTTACGTAAAGCCCTTTCCCGTTTTCGAAGCCTTACGGCATCGCGGTCTCGCATGACATAAAAGAGAATTGCAGAGAGTATCGCAATAATAGTAAACAGAATTATACTTGCAGCAGCTGCTCTATTGTATAGATAGCTTCCGCTGAAAGCCTGGTTATGTATATACACCGTAGTTGTCAATGTGGCATTATCCGGTCCTCCGAGCAAAAACAGTCGAGGAATATCGTACATCTGTAACCCGCCAATCATGCTGGTAATCAACGAATACAATAAAATAGTTTTTAGTCGAGGCAACGTAACTCTAAAAAAGATTTGCGTGGCACTTGCACCATCAATCTCGGCAGCTTCAAAAAGTGTTGGATTGATTCCCATAACTCCCGCAATAAGGATAATCATAGTATGCCCATACCACATCCAAAACTGAATAAAAGCAACTACGCCTCGAGCTGTCCACTTTTGAAGGTGAAAGTTGGCAGGACTATCGATGATACCCAGCTTGAGTAAAAGGTCATTTATCGGGCCTTTTGGGTATCCGAACAATGAGTAAAAAAGCAGAGCAATGGTTGCTGCTGTTATAATATTCGGCATATAGATAAGAACTTTATATACACCTTGAGCCCGGATCTTTAAGTGTCGGTTCGTGAACCAGGCTGTAAGAAGCAATGCTACAAGCATCTGTGGAATAAAGTTGAAAATCCAGATAATCATAGTATTGGATAGAGAACGTCTAAAAATCGGGCTATTAAAAATTGTAATATAATTTTCGAACGGATTTTCAAGAATATTCATTTCCGTTCTCATGAGCCCGCGTAAGTCGGTAAATCCAATAATTGTCGTATAGATGAGCGGATACAACGAAAAAATCAAAAAGGTCAACACAAAAGGTATGGAAAAATAATATCCATATTTTGCATAGTTAATAGTCTTGCGCTGCATGTATCATATCCTCCAGCGAAATATCTTCCACGTTATCATGTAGCTGCTACTCAGAGATGCCCACCCTCGCAGTGCATACAAAAAATCCATGGGCGGAATCAGTTCCGCCCATGATATGATTCAGAGTCTAAAAGGCATCAATATCCAAGTCTTCTTTTACGAGTGCTTTGAAATCAGCAATAGTGGCTGCACGACTCTTATTTCCTACAACATATTCTCGAACCTGATCTCTCCAAACCAGGTTGATTTTTTCATCGTACTGGTGCTTATTTCTTCCAGTTGCGAATTTACCAGCAGGGACAAAGACATCAAACATGTTCTGTCCACCAAGGAAGTCTAACTTACCATCAGATTTCTCCATGACGGTACCAGATGCAACGGTATCTTTTGTTCCGCCTGGCCCATAGAGGGTTCCATTTGCCCAGTAGTACTGGAGTCCAGTTTCTGAACTGTCGAGAGTAATCCACTCAATGATATCACCAATAACGTCTTTGTGCTTGCTATCTTTATTTGCAAGAACCCATGTTCCGCCCCAGAAGAAGCCAACGGGAGGTTCACACACTGCCCAATCTCCGTATGTGCCTTCACCTGGTTTTGATCCGCCGGAGTTGCCAGCCATTACATAGTTGATCAACCACGCAGGACCGAAGAATCCGAATACAGGCTTTTCACCAGCATCTTTCATATCAGCAAACCATGCATCAGTCCAGTCACGGGTATCATTCATATAACCCTTGTCTTTCATCATCTTAGCCATGTCAATGAATGCTTCTCTGTCTGGATCCAAGTATAACTTACCGTCAACAATCCAACCCTTCTCTGAAGCTCCCTCTATAGCATGCCAGAGATCTCCATCACCAGAGAGAATTGCATATCCTTTTGCGGCTAATTCTTCTGCTGCAGTCCAATATTTATCCCAACCGGGACCAACTTTTGAGCCAACCACTGCAGGATCGTCGGTTCCCCAGACATCCTTTGCAATCGATCTGCGATAGATGAATGCACCACCGGTAGCCTGGAAACCGAGGCCAACAAGCTCACCCTTAGCATTGGTTCCGATATCAACGGTGTATTGAGCGATATCGGCTTCTTTAAGTTTTGCATCAACTTTAATTCCCAAGTTCTTGTATGGGGCTGCAAATGAAGCTGCATCACCTTGCGTATACTTCAACACGAAGGCCGATTCTGCACAATAGATGTCAGGAGCGTTCTCTCCACCGCCAATTAATGCCTGGTCAAGTGCGGGTTGATACGCACCGTCTGTTGTAGCAATGATGGTTGTCTTAATCTCATAATCGAAATCAGGATGTAACTCCTTGTACCTCTCCACCATTTTGGGGACTTCATCGGTAAAGCTCCAGAGATTGATTACCTTTGGTGCTGTCTCAGCCTGTGCTGCTGCAAACAACGGTAGGCTGAAGCTGACCAAAAGCAACAGACAAACAACAATACTCAGTTTACGTTTCATACACTTTTCCTCCTTCATGTATGTGCCAATTGGCATCTGAATCCGGTCTATTGTGGATTTTTCTCAAGAATTCTATCCATAGTACACATCTCAATAAGCCCACGTATCCCAGAGTTACACCCACGTGTCTACATGCTACAATCGCTTAGACGTGCACGAAAGTAGGCATATGGCTAAACTTCATATAGGATAAATGTCCTAGGTCCAATAACACCTAATTCTCATTCAGATGAGCCCACTTGATTGCGAACTTTCTCAACTCCCTAGCATCTGCGATAGCAAGTTTATGTTTGATATTATCGCGATAGACATTGATGGTTTTCGCAGAAAGATTTAACGTCTCAGCAATTTCGGACACGCCGAACCCTTGCCCAAGTAGGCGTAATACTTCCAATTCTCTGACACTTAATTGCTCTACTGGGTCTAAATCGGACTTGCTGTCCTGCAGCACCATCGAATCTAGCAATCGCTCACGCATATCTGCAGATAGGTATATTTTTCCTTTTACCACCGTCTCTATTGCCTGAATGAGGGTCGAAGCAGCTTCTTGTTTCATTACATAACCTCGAGCTCCGGCTTTAAGAGCACTTGATGCATATATAATTTCATCGTACATGGAAACCACGAGCGATGTCACATCTGGGTAGAGGCTCTTTAACGTTTTGACCAATTCCAGTCCGTTCTCTTCATGAAGAGAAATGTCAATAAGAACAACATGAGGAGCTGTCTCTTTTACGAGATCAAGTGCTTCTGAGATATTTGTAGCTTCACCCACCACCTGATAATGTTGATTGTTTCCAATAACACTCACTAATCCCTGACGAAATAATGGGTGATCATCCACTACAAGAAATTTAACTATATGATTCATCGACTTCTCTCCCCACAATCACCCGCACTGTTGTCCCTTCCGATGAGGTAGCTATATCAAAATCAACCAAAGCCATGCTTGCACGGTTCTTCATGATTCTCAACCCTAATCCACCCTCCCGTATTTTTTCAGGGAGACCTACCCCATTATCTCGAATCGTTGCAATTCGCAGAAAATCTCCTGTTGGAGTGTATTGTGTATTAAGTGTGATCTCTACCTTTGTAGCCTTGGAATGCCGTACTGCATTCGTTAGGGCCTCTTGAATAATTCTAAAAACATGTAGTGCTCTGTTGGAATCCACAATTTCAAATTTGGGATCGGTATGGAGAATGACTTTTACCTGAGAGTATCGCTTTGTATCTCCAACCAAGGCTTCTAATTTTTCTGAAAAGGTGTGAGATTCCATCTCTAATGGAAGTAATCCTCGAGAAATTGTTTTTATCTTTGCTATTGAGTCGGTGAGAAGAGTACTGATTTGATCAAGCGTTTCTGGATTAACCTGGTTATGATTTTCTAATGTATTTTTGACGGATGAAGCTAAAAGCGATATTCCGAGCAGATGTTGGCACAGATCATCATGTAGGTCCTGACCAATTCTCTCCATGGTTTTACTTGATATCTCCATGACCTCATGCTCAAGTTCTCTTCTTCGTTTGACCTCATTGGATAGTTCTCGATTAATACGTATAAGATCTTTAGTCCTCAAGGCAACTTGTTCAGACAATGTACGTTCATGAGATCTCACTTGTTCCAGGAGAAGGGTTCCCTTCAGACTGCTCGAAATCTGTTCCTGAAGAACATCATACAAAGCCGGAATTACCGTTCCTATGGGAATGAGCAGATATCCCAGAGGTTCATCAACATGTACAAGAGGCATGAGTATCCACTGACCTTCTCTCCACTCTTTAGAAACATAGGAAGGAAGTAATTCTGAGTAATCAAAATCAACCGGTATGGAGGCCGGTTCGCCAGATTCTTCAACGATTTCCTGCATACTCATAAGCAACTGAGCATTTCCCGGCTTGCCGTTAAAAACCACGAGATAGCCTTTTTCAAGTCCACATAATTCCAAACTTTTTCTTAGATTTGAAAACATATCATCTAGTTCAAAAACTCCTGCTAGCATAGCACTCACCTGCCGGAGTGTTTCAAACGAGGTTTCAACTGCGATTCTTTTTGCTGCCTGACATCGTCCAAACTTTTCTCCAGTGAGCGCCCTTGCAGCCCCCATCAATGTTGCAAGTTTTCGAGATCTTGGTTCCATAATTTTTGCACAATGATTTTCAATGACTGAAAGATAATCATTCCATCGATCAAGAGCACCAGTTTCTGATGAGGTAGCATCGATAGCCCGATTCAGCCGGAGAATAACTCCATCATAATCACCTTTTCGAACGAGTATCATAAGGTCAAATATTGCCTGCCTTTCGGAAGTGGTTGCATATCGCGGTATCTCCTGCAAGTCGGGGGTATAGCTAAATCGTGGAGCACACCCACACGATTCCCTAATTACGGGAGTACAGGAAAGTTCCATATGCTCTTCGTCACCACCTGACATCATACGATCTAAAATCTCTACTGCCCGTTCGCCAAGTTCATGCATGGGCTGCACCACTGTGGTGAGCGGAGGCGTAGTATACCGAGAAGATTCTATACCATCAAACCCAATAACTGAGACATCATCGGGAACTCGAATTCCATTCTTTGACAACTCATCGAGTGCTCCCTGAGCCATTCTATCGTTCATGCAAACTAAAGCATCAAAAGGTAAACCTGTCTCAAGAAGGAGTTCTACTGCCCGTATTCCCGATTCTTGAGTAAACGTACCGGGTACAATTAATCTTTCATCAACAAAAAGACCATGAGCTTTTAGTGTTGATTTATAGGCTTGTAATCTACTTATTGCTTCATCATGACTTTCTGGTCCCCCAATTAATGCAAAATGTTTTCGCCCGTGTTCCACAACGAGGTGCTCAACAAGTTGTGAGAGTCCTCCTGTTCCCTCTACAATCACATCTGACATTCCAGGAATTTTCATTCCTATGGATACCCGAGGAAGCGATGCCCATTGAGCAAAGAAGTCTTTTAGGTCAACGGTCGAAAAGAATGTCGCAAGTGAAGAAGAAATGATTACCAAGCCATCGATATTTTGATCGTTTGCAAGATGGTACGCGAGGTTTGAGGATGCTTCAGATGCAATAGGTGACCCGAGTCGGGAACCAAGAAATGAAATTGTACCAAATCCACGATCTCTAGCGACTCGTTCAATAGCATGCCATACCGTTGATTGATATCCGTCATCAAGAGAAGCTGTGAATATTCCTATACATCGTTTTGGTTTTTGCATGAACCATAACTCTCCTTCATCCGCTGGGTTATTCTTTCCAATAAATCGGAATGGATATCCGAGTTATTCGCTCCACGACTTAGCAAAACTTTCGCCGGAAAGAAATGCCATCTGCAGTGTTTCTCTATTTTTTGCGGCAGAATTTGCCTGAAAATGTCCAGAGAAGACAAGAGAATCGTGAATTATATATCCAAGCACTTGAATTGCATCCTTCATGCTCACAACAGTATATCCAACCTCTTTTGGGTCATGCTGCTCGCAGACGCCAAATACAAGAGCTCGTCTCTGGGCATGAGCTAGTCGGGAGCTATAGGGACCTGGGCGTGGATTGGAGAAATCAAAAAAAGGATATAACCGGTCGATGAATGCTTTCATCCAAGGTGTTACATTGTAGTTGTATGTTGGAGACCCTAGAATAATTCCATCTGCCCGCTCAATTTTTTCATAGAGTAGATGCATTCCATCAAAGAATTGAGTGCAAGTTTTATCCATTCTACACCGCTCACATCCAATACACCCCTCAATATGGTAGGACGGCAGGTGTATATATTCAGTTGTAGAGCCACTTTCAGCAGCACCCCGTAACATTTCTTTCATGATTGCTGTCGAATTTCCCATTTTTCTGGGGCTTCCGTTAAAACCGAGGATGTACATGACTTGAAATCCCTCCTCAAATAACTATACCATAGTTTTGTACCAGGTACGAAATTGAAATTATCGATACTTTTAAACAAATAAGTAGCGATTAAAAGGGGAAATATTATATGAAACCGCTTAAAAATCGAAAATATATGTACATATTTATCGTTATAGGGCTCGTTTTTCTTGTAACTTCATGTTTACCTGGTTCCCTAGAGATGACAAGTGACAAGCCAGCTGGGTTTTTTAAGGGGATTTGGCATGGTTGGTTAGCACCAGTGTCTCTGATAGCACATTTTTTCAACCCGGAAATTCGAATTTATGAGACCTACAACACCGGTTGGTGGTACGATTTTGGATTTTACATGGCAATAGTTGGAGGCTTTGGAGGTCTGTCACTCGCACGGAAAAAATCACACCATAAAGACAATCGCCACTGTTAACTTTGTACCCGGTACCAAATATGTTTGTTGCATCGTTTGTTCAATTATTACCAATACTCATCCTCACACTAAGCGGATATATAATCACCAGGATTTACTACATTAATCTTGACACCATTATTAAACTGCTCGCAGATTTCTTTATGCCGCTACTCATTTTTCACTCACTCTACTACAGCGACTTGAAAAGCGACCTAATTTTCAGTATAACCGGTGCAGTAATCGTGGTTATTGGTCTAAATGGAATTATTAGCTATCTATATGCCCGAATAGCAAAAATTGATGCACGCGGTTTTATGCCTGCGAATATTTTTTCGAATTCTGGGTTTTTAGGAATCCCCCTCATGAAACTGTGGGGCGGCCTAGCAGCAGTAAACGTGATTGTTGTCTATGAACAAATCAATTCCACCTTAATCTATACATTGGGAATACTAATTATCACCGGTGGACTGAGTGCCCAATCATTACGTTCAATCATAAGATCTCCCATCCTCTGGACCATATTCCTAAGTATTATCATCAAGGTCTTTTCCATAACGATTCCTGATCCAATACTTGCAACATGTGAATTTGGAGGTAATGCGACATCTCCACTGGCTGCACTCGTTCTAGGAGCCTCTCTATCAACCACAAAAATCCGTTTTAATCGACACATCTTTGTGGGAATATGTATTCGCATGGTGGGAGGATTTCTCTTTGGATATGTGGGAGCCACCCTTTTTGGTCTCACCGGACTCAGTAGAACCGTAGTTGTAGTTACCTCTGCACTCCCCGCTGCTGTATTCTCATCCGTACTTCCCATGCGGTATGGGGTAACGAGTGAATATGCAAGTTCCATTGTCATAATCTCCACTATCCTCAGTATCGTGACCATACCGCTTACATTCATGTTCTTCAGCTGAAAACTATCTCCCTTAATTACTACAAAAATTCCAGGCTATGCGAGTGAATCGACCTCTGGTATAGTACTCCTATGAAAATAGCGGAAAAAATAGTGAATGCACTCATGCGCGGCCTCTTTAGCTTGGTATATAAAATAGACCGAAAGGAATTCGATAAGGTCCCTCTCAAGGGCCCCTTCATTATCATCGCAAATCACACATCAGCTCTGGATGGGCCGCTCATGTATGTATTTCTGCAGCCGAGGAGCATGATTGCCATGGCCAAAAAGGAGCTATGGGGGAATTGGTTCACAAGATATCTTATGAATCTCTGGGACCTCATACCTGTGGACAGGGGAAATATGGGAAGAGATACTATGGAACAGTGCTTTGCAGTACTTGACCGTGGTGATATTCTAGCGATTGCTCCTGAAGGCACTCGAAATCCTGAAGGGGAACTGCAGGAGGGAAAAGCTGGAGTTGCATTCATAGCCCATAAAAAGCATGTACCCATGGTCCCTATTTATACTCTAGGGTACGGCGATGTTGCAAAAAATATCAAACGATTCCGCCGCACCCCGCTTGCAATAAAAGTTGGAAAACCCTTCGAAATCGTTCACCCGGGTGGCCGTCTGGACGCCACCGGTCGTCAGAAATTGGCAGACGAAATAATGCTTAGGCTTGCCGAGCTTATTCCAGAATCACTCTGGGGACACTACAGAAATCATGAGCTCACATTCTCACTCACGCAAGAATGTGATGTGTAACATTCCTTCTCCCTAGCGGGCACCATTGTTGCTTGATTGTGCCCAGATGTTTATGTTCCCTTCTTGAGCATAATAATCAATTTCCTGTAATTCATCTTCAGAAAAGTCTGGATGCTCTAAAGCCCCCACATTTTCAATTATCTGCTCTGAAGAACTTGCTCCAATCAGAACTGATGTAATTTCCGGTCGGCGCAACACCCAGGCAAGAGCCATCTGAGCCAAGCTCTGACCTCTTCTTTTTGCTATCTTATTGAGATTACTAATTCGATTTAAATTCTCCTCAGAGAGCATATTCTCCGATAACGAATCATGCCGAGTAGCACGACTGCCTTCAGGAATACCATGTAAATATTTATCGGTGAGCATACCTTGTGCAAGAGGAGAAAAGCATATAGCGCCCATACCCAATTCTTCTATCGTATCGAGTAACGATTCTTCCACCCAGCGATTCAACAGAGAGTATGACGGTTGATGAATAAGAACGGGAACATTTCTATACGTAAGAATTTTATATGCTTCTCGTGTTTTTTCCGCTGAATATGACGAAATTCCAACATAGAGAGCTTTCCCCTGTTTATAGGCTGTTTCTAATGCACTCATGGTCTCTTCTAGCGGAGTATTCGGATCATAACGGTGTGAGTAGAAAATATCCACATAATCCAAACCCATTCGTTTTAGACTCTGGTCAAGACTAGCCAATAGATATTTCCGGCTCCCCCATTCGCCGTAGGGACCAGGCCACATAAGGTAACCAGCCTTGCTTGAGATAATAAGTTCATCGCGGTATGAAGCGAGATCCTGACTCAGTATTCGACCAAAATTCGACTCTGCTGAACCTGGAGGAGGCCCATAATTATTTGCCAAATCAAAATGGGTAATCCCTAAATCAAAAGCAGTATGAATCATAGTGCGAGCATTCTGAAGCGAATAGATATCCCCAAAATTATGCCAGAGCCCCAATGAGATTGCGGGTAATTTTAATCCACTCGTACCACAATTATTATATTTCATGTGGTCATACCTAGAATCACGTGCTGTATACATTTTCAAAATCCTCCATTTTGTTTATATATTTTACTCTTACTTTAGCATACTCAAATTATCAGATGATGCCCACCAAAGCCGAAGTACATAATCAATCCCATTCCCTTACATATGAGAAATAGGAAAGAGTATTGCACCAGAGATAGTTTCGATTTACACTACGCGAAAGGCTTGAAAAAGGTGGTGACCACTATAGGTAATTCAGTTTCAAAACGGATAAAGTTGGGATTCGGAGTTGGAGACTTAGGGGGAAACCTCTTTTTCACTGTAATCGGCTTCTATTTACTCTATTATTTAACAGATATTGTACATCTCTCTGCCGCATTGGCAGGCACAGTCTTGATGATTGGCAAAATCTGGGATGCTATAACGGATCCAATTACCGGATACATCTCTGACAGGACACGCTCACGGTGGGGTCGTCGACGTCCCTATATGTTCGTTGGATCTTTCGTTGCATTTTTTACTATGGGACTAATGTTCACTAAGCCTGCTATGAGTTCTCAACTCCCACTCTTTTTCTATCTCACTGTACTGTACTGTCTTTTGAATACAGCTTACACACTCGTAAACATACCGTATGCTGCATTACTGCCAGAGTTGACAGATGACTACCATCAACGAACCGTACTCACTGGATATCGTATGAGCTTTGCTGTGCTGGGAACTTTTGTTGGTGCTGGTGCTGTTATGCCACTTGTAGGAAGTATCACGGATGTAACTCTTGCCTGGTCAGTGATGGGATATTTCATGGGTGGAGTTATGCTCCTCACTACCCTCATTACCATATGGGCAGTCCGTGAACCGGAACATCTTGAACCGCTACCTGAAATCAGTTTTGTACAAACCTACCTTGAGGCACTAAAGAATCGAGTTTTCCTCTCAGCACTTATTCCATGGTCTCTTTTCATTATGGGTACATCAATGGTGCAGGGGGCACTGGTATACTACTTTGCCTATATTTTTCATAATGAAGGGCTTTTCCAGATTGCGTTACTGTTTCTTCTTTCCACAAGCTTGTTGTTCATACCCGCGTGGGTACGAATTTCGCAAAAAATTGGTAAACGCGCCTGTTACATGATAGGCATGGGTATTATGGGAATAGGGGTAATGGTATTTTCACTACTCGGAGAGGCTATTGGCCCAATAGCCTCCATTGTGGTCATGGCTCTAGCTGGAGTAGGTTTATCAACTCACTATGTAATGCCGCACGCAATACTCCCGGATATCGTTGAACACGATGCAATCAATCATGGAAATCTGCGACGCGAAGGTGTTTTTTCAAGCCTCTGGACATTTTCAAGTAAAATTGGACAGGCCTTAGCTCTCGCCATCAATGGTTGGATACTTGCTCTTTTTTCTTATACCCCTAACGAGCCGAATGCATTGGCAAATTTGGGGATAAAACTCCTTTGCGGTCCATTTCCACTGCTCTGGTATGTAATCGGGATAATTATCCTTCGATTCTACCCAATTGATAAAGCATATTATGCCGAAATGATGCAGAAACGGAGTTCGTGATGAGGAAGAAATCAGAAGAAGTGTGGTGTATTCCCCGAGCGACGAAAGGACGAGGATTTATTGCACCACAATTTTCCGAGAAGGCTAGAAAATTTGTAACTTTTATTGGCGGGTGGTACCTCAGAATATTCGAAGGTGTTTCACGCATAGAGATGGAACACGAGCAGGTGCTTATTGATGAACTTGAATCTTTCTTTCGAAAGAATCAGCGATTGATTATTGCTTTTCGACATGTTGCTAAAGAGGACGCTCCAGTACTTATGTACACGCTGAATCGCAAAATTAACCGAAAAATAAAGGAACGCAATAAGCAGAATGTACAGACTGAGCACATTATTCCTCATGCACAGTTTCTTTACGGAAGTGACGTTCTCGAATGGGCTGGAAAAGCCGCCGCCTGGATTTTTCCAAAAATTGGGTGTATCCCTGTCCAGAACCGAGGAAGAAACAAAAACGGTTTAAATCTGGTGAGAAGGGAAATGCAAACTGGGAACTTTCCTATCGCATTAGCTCCGGAGGGGCAAGTTACGTATCATATGTATCATTGTAGTCCTCTTTCCCCAGGAATAGCCTCTTTAGCCGTCTGGGGTGCAGAACATGGACAGGATGTAACAATACTCCCAGTTTCAATCGGATATCAGTATGCACACGACCAGGAATTCTTTATCCGATCGGTGTTGAGTAAATGGGAATTGAAAACTGGAAAGGTTTTAGCAAAAGATGAAACAACACCAATTCACTCGCTCCTCATTCAAGCTACAGAGATAACAATTGAGCTCCTAGAAAAAATCTATGGTAATGATGATTCCAGTAAAGATGGAGCTTCGTTGTACGAACGCATGCAGCATATCTGCATAAAGGCTTTGGAAAAAGCTGAGCGTATCGCACAGATTATCGGAGAAGGCTCTATAATCAATCGACTCTACACTCTGCGATATCTCGGCGTAGAGGCAATACATCCTGACCAGCATCAACTTTCTAAACTTTCTCAGGTAGAAAAAAGTATTGCGGATCTAAAAGCATTGGAGGCACATGCGTTTTTATGTCATACACAAGTAGTAGATGTGTTGGAATATATCAATCCTGAGTATATCTCACCTTCATGTAGCATCGGTCGATATTGTGAATACGCACTCAATCTACTCGACGTAATCAATAGATTACAGGGCGGAAATATCGATACACGATACAGCCCACACAGAAAAAAAGCATGTGTCCACATAGGTTATCCGATTCGTGTCTCGTCAATTCTCTCATCTCATGCTGCGTCACAAAGAAAAGTGCGTCTAAAAGCAATCAATCATTCAGTGTTCGAAGCATTGCAACGGGAATCTGAAGAATTGGAGAAATCTTGTAAATTTTATAAATAAATCCTATAGTAGCCGAAATGAAAAAATCATATCTTCTCGCACTCATACCTGTAGTTCTCTGGTCGACCGCGTTCATAGGGGTAAAAAGTGGTCTCGCATATGCTACCCCGTTCGCTTTTGCTGGTGTACGTTTCATGCTCGCAGGAATATTACTGTCGCTGTTCATCCGTGATTTTCGTGGAATTCTAAAACACACCAGAACCCACTGGCGACTTGTCCTGAAAACATCTGTATTGCAGACTTCATTATTCTATGCTCTCTATTATTACGGAATCGATAAAGTTCCCGCCTCTATTGCAGCAATTATTATTGGAGCAATACCGCTCTTCTCTGCGGTTACAGCACATCTGTTTCTCCATGATGAACGCCTCAATCGGAGAAAGATTGTGAGTCTTCTAGCGGCAATAGGTGGTATCGTACTTATCAGCTTGAGCAGAAATCCAACCACGCAGACAGGACAATTAGAAATTGTAGGGATTATGTTGTTATTGATAGCGGCAGTGAGTGAATCAATGCTTCAAGTTGTTCTTAAAAAGAACAGCGTGCCATACGACTCAATGAAGCTGAATGCTGCTCAGATTTTTATAGGCGGACTCACCCTCTTTCTTATTTCCATCCCTACTGAAGGATTTATGAATTTCAACCTACCGGTTTCATTCTACTTGAGTCTTTTCTGGCTCAGTATTGTATCGGCTGTTGGATTTTCCATATGGTATGGTCTTATTCAGAAAGCCGAGATACGAGTCTCAGAGTTGAACATGTTAAAATTTCTCAACCCAGTACTGGGTGCAGTACTGAGTTGGATAGTAATGGCCAATGATTCACCCGAATTGTACAGTATTCTCGGAATGATAATCATTTCCTTTGCAGTGCTATTTTTTTACAGATATAAATCCAGTTAATCACATTAATTCAAGGGATTACGCTGGTTCCATAATACCCATGGCTTGTATGTCCAATTCTGCATCAGTTTCAGGACCTGTGTATCCTCTGGGTTAATATTCTCGTAACGAAGTGAAATCATCTTATAATCATCATCCATTCTGACCAAATTATCATCGCGAATATAATCATATTCACGAAGCTCGTAATACAGTTTATAGGAGCCAAGTGACGCAACTTTCCCAGGTTCAACTGTAATCTTGACTGGCTCAGGAAGTGGATATTCCTGAATTTCAATAAATTCATCTTTTCGCTGCCCATCAAATTTCAGCTTGACAATGGGAGAATGCATAAAATTGTAATGAGTCATCCAGAGGTAGCGAAAACCTTTCAGCATATAATTCCCGGCAGGCAGATTCGCACTATGATACACGATTCCTGCTTCAGACATGCCCTCTATGTGTGAGAAAGCGACCTCGTTGCCCATTTCATCAACTACAATCGGGAAAAACCCTCTCCGGTAATTCACCTCTACCAGACTGTCACTGCGTGTCCCTTCTTCATCCCATGTGTATGCTATCAATTCCACAAAAAGAAGAGACGAATCCTCCGATTCTGGAGGGTCTACCTCCAAACCGAACATCCCTGCGAGCATACTGGCACATGAGGTACTCAGTAACACGAGAAGAATAACCATGCAGGTGAGCATTACAGCTCTTTTTCTGATTTTGTTATCCATCCACATTCCTCCCCTATTGATTTGATGTCTCAAAGGTACACGGTAACACCCAATAACGCAAATAAAAATTGTCATAAATTGTGACTCATGTTACGTACCGAACCTTTTTTTACGAGGAAATAGTCACTTGACTGTTCATCAATTCTTTCCGATTTTATAGATAAACATGATATATTAGTGATGTATCTACGAAGTTTTCTGAAAATAATTATTGTTGAGTTCCTGATTTACGGAGCGTATAGTAAGAATAATTACAAAGAATCTTTACCGTAGAACCGGAGGAAATTCATGAGTAAACAGGTTTTTCATGACCCAGATCCTGCTGAAACACAGGATTGGCTAGATTCATTAACAGGAGTAATCAAGCAGGAAGGTTCAGACAAAGTGGATTATCTCCTGAACGAACTCACCGCTGAAGCTCGAAATCAGGGGGTGAGAACCTCTCCTGGTGTAATCAGCCCATATAGCAATACAGTTATTCAGGATAAAGAAGCAGCATTACCCAAAGACGATTCTTTGGTCGCAAGAGATGTTTCTGCCTATGTACGGTGGAATGCAATGGCAATGGTTGCCCGTGCAAACCAGGATGGGAAAGGAATTGGCGGGCATATTGCAAGCTTTTCTTCCTCTTCAGCAATTTATGAAGTCGGATTCAACTGGTTCTTTAAAGGTCCGGATGCAGAGTATGGTCCGGACTTAATCTTTTTTCAGGGACACTCTGCTCCGGGAATGTACGCTCGAGCATATGTTGAAGGAAGATTATCAGATGAACAACTGGAAAACTTTCGAAGAGAGGTAGGTGGAAAAGGACTTTCATCATACCCCCACCCATGGCTTATGCCAGATTTCTGGCAATTCCCCACCGTTTCTATGGGATTGGGACCTATGATGGCAATCTACCAGGCTCGCTTTATGAAGTATCTTGAGGCTCGAGGAATTAAACAGGTCGGCAATAGAAAAGTGTGGATATTCATGGGAGACGGAGAGTCAGATGAACCAGAATCTCTAGGAGCTCTCTCACTTGCAGCAAGAGAAAAACTTGATAATCTCGTCTGTGTAGTTAATTGTAATCTCCAGAGGCTCGATGGGCCTGTACGTGGTAATGGGAAAATTATCCAGGAACTCGAAGGGAAATTCCGAGGTGCTGGATGGAATGTAATCAAGGTGATTTGGGGTTCTGAATGGGATTCTATCTTGGAACGGGATACCAAAGGCCTTCTACTGAAGAAATTTGGATCCATGGTCGATGGGGAGTTCCAGACCATACAATCACGTGGTCCAGCCTTTCTTCGTGAGAAAATATTTGGTGATGATCCCTACCTGCAGGAACTTGTGGCAGACATGAGTGATAATGATCTTTGGCAGCTGACAAGAGGCGGGCATGATCCTCGAAAAATATATGAGGCTTTCCATGCTGCAACACATCATACAGGCGAACCGACTGTTATTCTTTTTAAGACGGTGAAAGGATACGGCATGGGAAAATCGGGTGAAGCCTCCATGGGAACCCACAATCAAAAAACTATGGATAAGGAGTCTCTCATTGCCTTTAGAGACCACTACCATGTTCCCCTTGAAGATGATCAAATCGAAGATCTTCCATTTATTAAACCGAAAAAAGGCTCACCTGAAGCTGAGTTTTTAGAGCGTCGCCGAAGAATAATGGGTGGTCCTGTACCGTACAGAAATCCACAAGGAGAAAAACTCGAAGTACCGGCACTCAAGGATTTTTCAGACCTCACCGGAGCGTCTGGGGATAGAGAAATTTCGACCACCATGGCGTTTGTTCGGTTACTCACAAAGCTGGTTAAGGATAAAAAAATTGGAAATCGAATTGTGCCTATTGTTCCAGATGAGGCGAGAACCTTCGGTATGGAGGGATTATTCCGGCAACTTGGTATTTATGCTCCAACAGGGCAACTCTACGAACCACAAGATTCAGAATCGCTCATGTGGTATAGAGAGGACGCAAAAGGACAGATATTGGAGGAAGGAATCACAGAAGCCGGTGCAATTTCATCCTGGATTGCTGCAGGCACCTCATATGCGAACAACAATGTTACGATGATTCCATTTTACACATTCTATTCTATGTTCGGATTCCAGCGTGTCGATGACTTCATCTGGGCAGCAGGCGATAGCAGGGCAAAGGGTTTTCTCATGGGAGCCACCGCAGGCAGAACGACATTGAATGGAGAGGGATTACAGCATGAGGATGGGCATGGACTACTTATTGCAGCAACACATCCTACTTGTCAGGCATATGACCCCACATTCTCTTACGAATTAGCTGTTATAATTCAACATGGGTTAGAACGCATGTATCAGCATAATGAAGATATGTTTTATTACATAACGCTCATGAATGAAAATTACACACACCCGGAAATGCCAAAAGGAGTTGCCGAAGGTATTCTCAAAGGAGCATATCTATTTCAAAAAGCAAAGAAATCATCTCATCCGAAGGTTCAACTCATGGGTAGTGGTACCATTTTCCGTGAAGTACTTGCAGCAGCTGAGATTCTTAAAGAAAAATTTGATGTTGATGCAGATATCTGGAGTATCCCCGGTATTAATCAGCTTCATCGCGATGGTGTAGAAGTTGAACGCTATAACCTGAGTCACCCCGAAGAAAAACAGCGGACCCCCTATCTCACCGAAATTATGAGTGGTTTTGAAGGTCCTGTAGTGATCAGCACAGACTATATTCGGGCATATCCCGAGCAGATTCGAAGGCTTATTCCACAGGCAAAAATTACCATTCTCGGTACAGATGGATTTGGCCGAAGTGATACGCGAGAAGCACTAAGAAGATTCTTCGAGGTTGATAGATATTATATTGTACTTGCAGCACTTAAAAATCTTGCTGATATGAAAAAAATCCCTGCAAAAGTCGTGAGCGAAGCTATTGAGATGTTTGATATTGAGGTTGATAAGCCCAATCCCATTATGAGTTAAGGGAAGGAGAAAGGTTATGGCAGTGAAACAAATTAAAGTTCCCGATATTGGCGACTTTTCAGATGTTGCAGTAATTGATGTCTATATAAAATCGGGAGACACGATTGGGGTTGATGATCCCGTTATTGCATTGGAGAGTGCTAAAGCAGTCACCGACATCCCCTCCCCTTATGCTGGGACCATAAAAACAGTACATATAAAAGAGGGAGACCTTGTATCTAAGGATTCTCTTCTGGCTGATATTGAGATTGAGGAGGGTGAATCTCCAGAGACTGAATCAAAACCGGAGAAAGAACCTAAGGAAGAGCCTAAAAGAGAACCAGAAGCGAAGCTAGGGGTATCTGACAAAGATGATTCAGAAAAATCTATAAAAAAAGACAAATCCTCTGACCTAATAAATCGACAGGACTTGGGATCAACGTATCACGCAACACCTTCCGTGCGACAGTTGGCACGTGAACTGGGAGTTGAACTCAAGACCATACAAGGAACTGGGCCACACGGAAGGATTCTACGTGAAGATGTACAAGCACTGGTGAAAGCAGCAGTCAAAAACTTCACATCGGGTGGTACTGCTCCTGTTGCCGGTGGATTTGAACTAGAGGATTTCTCGGTATATGGTTCTGTTGAACGAAAAGCACTAAGTAGAATTCAAAAGATCAGTGGCCCCCATCTGCAACGAAGTTGGCAAACAATTCCGCTCGTAACTCAATTTGATGAAGCAGATGTGACCGAGCTTGAACTATTCAGGAAAAAAATCAAAGCAGAAACTGAACGTAAGGTGAAGGAAGAACAGGTTAAACTGAGCATTCTTCCGTTTATCATTAAAGCGGTGACAACTGCATTGAAACAATATCCCGAATTCAATGCATCATACGATGAACGGTCAGGAGAGATAATTCTCAAACAGTATTATCATATTGGAATAGCAGTGGATACGCCAGATGGACTCATGGTTCCAGTTCTCCGAAATGCTGATATGAAGAGCATTACTGAGATTGCACAAGAATTAGTAGAAATCAGTCAAAGAGCACGTGATGGCAAACTAAAGAGTAATGACATCTCCGGAGGTTCTTTTAGCATTTCCAGCCTAGGTGGGATTGGTGGTACAGCCTTTACCCCAATTATAAATCCTCCTGAAAGTGCTATTCTAGGAATCTCAAAGATTACAAAAAAACCGGTTTGGGATGGGGATAAGTTCATACCTCGTGACATGCTGCCTCTTTCGCTCTCCTATGACCACCGAATTATTGATGGTGCACTAGGTGCTCGATTCATAACATATCTAGCTACCCTCATCAGTGATATTCGCAGAGTTTTAGTGTAAGATTGGAGGATAAGCATGAAAGAAATAGAACGTGATTTGGTTGTACTTGGTGGTGGGCCAGGCGGATACACTGCTGCTTTTCGTGCAGCAGACCTTGGCCGCTCAGTAACACTGATTGAAAAAGAATCCACACTTGGTGGAGTGTGTCTCAATGTAGGATGTATTCCATCAAAGACCCTTTTGCATATTAGTGAAGTTATGCACGATGTAGAAGATTTATCATCTTTAGGAGTTTCTTACGATGCACCTAAGGTTGATATTGCCTCTATACATAAACATAAGCAATCGGTGGTGAAGGGACTTACTGATGGTCTAGATGGATTGTGTAAGGCTCGAAAGGTGGAGCGCATTACCGGAATAGGATCGTTCATATCAGATTCTGTTCTTGAGGTTCAAACTGAATCTGAGACCATGCAGGTGAGTTTTAAAGACCTTATTCTTGCTGTGGGTTCGCGACCGGTACAGATTCCACATATTCCATATGAAGATGAACGCGTGTGGGATTCTTCGAAAGCTCTCGAGTTAACAGAAATTCCTAAACGATTGGTGATAATTGGCGGTGGGATTATTGGGTTGGAAATGGCTGCTATTTACAATGGTTTTGGATCTAAGATTACGATTGTAGAGATGACCGATTCAATTATTCCTCCTGCAGACAGAGATTTGAAGCAGCCATTGCTGAAGCACATTAAAAAACAGTATGAAGCGGTGTATACTTCAACAAAAGTTACAGGAGTGTCTACGAAAAAAAGCGGTCTCACAGTGTCACTCGAAGGTAAGAAAGCTCCAGAATCGGTTGAAGCAGATGTAGTATTAGTTGCTGTGGGAAGAAAAGCAAATACCGATCAGATGAGCATAGAAAAAACATCCATCGAATTGAATGAACGTGGATGGATTAAAACCGATGAAAAACAGCGAACTTCGGTGCCACATATATTTGCAATTGGTGATGCAACAGGTGATCCAATGTTGGCTCATAAAGCATCACATCAAGGGAAAATTGCAGCAGAGGTGGCTTGTGATCAATCATCTGCCTTCACCCCCATGGGTATTCCATCTGTTGCATACACACAACCAGAAATTGCATGGGTTGGTCTTACCGAACAGGAAGCAAAAGCACAGGATATCCCTTATAAGAAGGGTTCATTTCCGTGGCAAGCAAGTGGTAGAGCGATGAGTTCTTTAGCTACTTCCGGCGTTAGTAAAGCATTATTCGATTCGGAAACTGGTCGATTACTGGGAGCTGGAATTGCAGGGAAACATGCCGGGGAACTGTTATCCGAGGCAATTTTAGCTCTTGAGCTTGGGGCAGTAGCTCAGGATATTGCATTAACCATTCACCCTCATCCTACATTGAGTGAAACATTTGCCCTAGCCGCAGAATTAGCGGAAGGTACTGCGACTGACACTATGAACCGATAATGCTTAGTTGTTCAATCATATATCTGCATCAATAACACCTATCCTGGAGATCATCCGGGATGGGTGTTTACTCTCCAGTTTTAACGTAAAAATAGTTCACAGACAAAGCAATTTTCTCTTCTTTAATGTTTTTCATCAAAACTCTTGTTATGTGCACCAACAGTTGTTACAATATATTCGCACACATACGACATATAATAAGACTAACTATTATATCAGTATATTTTTGCTAATCTTAAGATATACATCCAAATTGGAAAAGGGAGCTATTCACCATGCACCAAGACAAGCAAACCGTTCGTCTCAATAATGGAATTGAAATCCCTGTTATTGGCGTAGGGACGGGTATTGTACGATTGGAAGGTTTACATGGGATATTCCGTGATATTATTTCCAATAAGTCTTCAGAGATTAAACATGCTATACAGCTTAAGCGGGTCATATCTGAAGTTTCTCAATTTCCTCATGCAATGATTGATACAGCTAGAGTCTATGGATATAGCGAACACGTTGTCGGATCAGTAATTAAAAAGCTAGACAGAAGAAAAATTTTTATCATTACTAAACTCTCAAACCGTGACCAGAGAAAGTGCAATATTAAAGAAGCTTTCTTTCAATCTTTAAAACAGTTACACACAGATTATATTGACCTGTATCTATTACATTGGCCACAAACCGGAACATTTATAGAAAGTTGGAAGCAGATGGAGGATTTGTACGAAACTCAAGCGGTTAGAGCAATTGGAGTAAGTAATTTTCATACTCATCACCTTGATGAACTTTTATCAGTAGCCCGTATAAAACCAGCAGTTAATGAAATCGAACGACATCCGTTATTAAATCAACAAGAATTGATTTCATATTGCAACAAGCTTGGAATACAAGTCATAGCTTACAGCCCAATCGGCAGAATGCACGAAAGCTTAAAAAACAATCAGGATCTTGTTGCATTAGGAAAGAAATATTCTAAAACGATAGCTCAAATAATACTTAGATGGCAATTCCAACAGCAAATTATTACTATTCCTAATACATTAAAAATTGAGAGGGTCTCAGAATACTTTTCTATATTTGATTTTTGTTTAACGATAGAAGAAATGAATCTTATCAACAATATGAATAAAAATTTGCGTTTACGACACAATCCCGACAATTGCGATTTTACTCAACTGTGATGTATACTGAAGGAGTTATCCACCGGGCATAAAATGAACTTTCACTACAACATCCCGATTCTGTAATTCATACGAATCATATAACTCATGAGAGACGAGTTCATCATTCACAAAAATAATACAATTATCGGTTTTCTCAACATTAGTTTGTAGTAAATCTGTTAGAGTAGTTCCTTGATTCAGAGTAATTGATTGATGATTATAAGTTATCGTAACATTATTCTGTTTCATATGCATGAACGACTCTACTATACCTTATAATGTAAATAGGCTAGAAATATTTGATTGAATAAATGAACCATCCCCAGCTTCACCATAAAATTTACCATGATCTACAATTATTTTCCCCCCAGAGATGGTATAAACATGCTCAAATGATATCTCCATCCCCTCGTAAGGAGAATAATCGGCACCACCATGTAAATCTGAAACAGAAATTTTATGCGGCACAGTCTCTCTGCAGACAACTATATCTGCATCGGAGCCAATTTCAAAACTTCCCTTCCTTGGATACAAACCAAACACCTGAGCTGGATTATCACATAAGAGCTTTCTCATTCCAGACAAATCAAGGTAACCCGTCTTAACCAGATAAGTATAGATGAGGGCGGCTAGAGTTTCACTTCCCGGAATCCCAGCAAGAGCATTTCTACAATCACCGGTATTCATTTTTTGCATCCGTGAGTATGCACAATGATCAGTGGCAATAATCCCTATCTCATTTTTTGAAACAGCATGCACTAAAGCTTTATTATCCATAGGAGTTCTTAATGGAGGATTTATGATATAGAGCTTTCCATCTTCACGAGACAACAATTCTGAGTTGAGTAACAAATAATGCGGTGTTGTTTCAGCATACACGCTCATAGATTTGCGTAACAACCGAATTGCTTTCATACCAGAATCTGATGATACATGAACAATATATAGGGGAACTTTATGTTTTCTTGCAATGTCACCTATAGCTTGTATGGCCTCTGCTTCAGCATCGGAAGGACGTAATACAGTCTGGTAATCTGGGGAAAGCTCGTTTTGATCGGCATATTGAGTAGCAATATCGTCAATGATACGTTGCGATTCAGCATGGACTGTGACCAGCATGGAATATTTTTTACATAGTGCAAATAGTCGATCCCAATATGCAGAATCAAGATATAGACCCAGCTCTTTATAGGTAGTAAAAACTTTTAAAATACTCACACCAAATGTGGCTAGTTCGGCAATCTCCTCTTCAATAGTATCGTGAAACCAATAAATTCCTTGGTGTAGGGCATAATCAATTACGCTCTCCTTTGCTTCATCAATACGCGCTAGGGTTCCCTCTAGCAACCTTGTACATGGAAGATGATCAGCAAAATCAACTACTGTGGTAATACCGCCGAATGCAGCTGCTTTTGTTCCAGTATAAAAATCGTCGATAGAAGCAGATGCTCCGCTCCCAACTCCATAGTGGGTATGAGCATCAATAAATCCAGGAAATATATAAAGACCTGTTGCATTAATAACGGGGCAGACTTTGGATTTAGCAGGGGCATTGGACGCATCACCCACATACATAATTTTCCCATCATGTATGTAAATGTCGGCAGAAGAGACACACTCTTTACCTACGAGATGTCCATTCTTTATGTATAGATCTCCCATGATCAATTCCTATTAACCCACTAATTAGCCAAGGCTTTTGCGAGAGCCATATAGCCAGTGCAAGCCTGCGTCATCTGGTCTATCTCGATATACTCATCCACTACATGTGCTTGTGATTCATAACTGGGGCCAAAACCTAGGGTTGGAATATTAAGCACTCCTGCAGACATACTTCCGTTGGTACAAAATGAATAGGTACCAATCTCGGAATTTGAAAGACCAATCTCATGAAGTGCATGTAATGACTGACTTACCAGAGAAGAAGACCTCTCAACGAGCCATGCAGGAACAAAACTTTCATGAATTCCTTTATGTTTTACATAGGTATCTACAGTAACTGTATCGATTTTCACTTCAGCTTTAAAGGTAGTGTCTTGTTCTGTCAATTCGGCAATAATTTGCTCAATAGGAGCTAACACACTTTCTTTGGTCTCACCGGTAAGAAGCCGTCGATCAAAGGTTGCAGTACACATTTCGGGAATAACTGAAGCTCCAGGATATGGTGATGAAATTATATCGGTTAATACAAGTTCAGCGGAACCAAGTACAGGACATACTGGTAAAGAAATTTGTTGAATCTTTTCAATAAGCTTCATCATATGCAAAACGGCATTTACCCCCTTTTTGGGGTTGGCGGAATGTGCAGGCACGCCAAATGTTTTTAGCACAATTTGTGCTCGTCCTCTTTGTCCAATGTTCAAGTTTAGATTTGTAGCCTCTCCAATAATTACAACATCTGGCTTTGTATAGTCGATAACTGAACCAAGCGAGTACCCTTCTGCGACCTCTTCGTATACAGTGCCAGATACATAGACATCTCCAGGACACCGACCTTCTTTTTTAAGTTGCGCTGCAGCGTAAATCATTGCTGCAAGAGCCCCTTTCATGTCTGATGCACCTCTTCCATAAATCTTCTTGTCTTTAACCTCTGCACCAAATGGCTCTACGGACCAGGAGCTTCTATTTGCAATTGACACTGTGTCGAGATGTCCATCCATTAAAATGGTTTTGCCCTTTCCTGTTCCCTGAATCTTTCCAATAATGTTCCCCATACAATCTATAGTTACTGAGTCAAATCCTAGATTTGTCATCTCTCTTTTCAAAAGAGTTACCAGTTCCTTTTCCTGCCCGGTAATACTAGGAGTCTGGATCATTTTCATGCATAAATTCATTAATTGTTCTTTACCAGCTTTATTCATATAGTCCCCTTAAGTGTTATTTAGTCTCAATTTTTCCCAAACCATCCAGAATTTGCTCTGGTTTAGCTGGTAATGAAGTAATCCGTACTTTGCATGCGTGATATATAGCATTAATAATTGCAGGTGTAGTTGGAATCATGACTATTTCACCTAATCCTTTTGCACCGAATGGTCCTTGAGGATGTTCATTCTCTATAAGAATCGTTTTAATTTCTGGAGTCTTATCTATACCAGGAACACCAATTTTTCGTAATGTGTCGGTAACGACGCCACGTTCATCCATTACATAACTCTCGGAAAGTGCATATCCCATTCCCATTACTATGCCACCTTCAACCTGCCCTTCTACACCATGAAGGTTGATGATTTTTCCAGTATCGTGAGCAGCTATTACCTTTAGTACCCTTACTTCACCCGTTTGTGGATGCACTGCAACTACCACAGCATTGGTACCATAGCAGTACGAAAAGTGAAGTCTGTAGGCTTCATCCTGTCGTTCTTTGTTATCGGTATTCACTGAAATCGGTGAAGTATCTGGAGCCCTGTACGTATACGATTCTGCTAAGGACCCAAATTTTTCAAATACCTCTTGGCAGGTGAGCAAGGGCTCGTTTGTTGCTCGGCTTACAACGAGTGAATTGACAAAATCCACCTCAGAAAAATTCAATCCAAGGGCAGAAGCTGACTTTTCAAGTATGCTTTTCTTCAGAGCTTCTGATGCAATTTTCACCGCATTACCCGTTACAAACGTTTGACGAGAAGCTGTTGTTACACCACCGTCGATTGTCTGTGCAGTGTCATTTGCAATAAGCTCAATAGAAAAAGCTGGTACATGCAATACTTCAGATGCAACCTGACGCACAACAGTATCAGAACCCTGCCCACTATCAACACTTGCAACTCGCAATAAGATATGGTCACCCTGAATTTCAGCGGTTGCACCAGCACAATCGTTCATCCCAGAACCAAGGCCAACGTTCTTCATAGCGCTGGCTATTCCTACACCAATGAGATAATCATTAAGCTCAGGAATTTTCTCATTTTGCAGTGCTTTCTGGACCTCGATAAGTGTCTGCTTAATACCGACACTTGAGGTTAAAACTTGACCACCAATCGTCTGCTTTCCAACATCTAATGCATTCAGCAATCTCAACTCAATTGGATCCATTGCCAGTTTTTCTGCCAGCATGTCCATAATTATTTCTGAAGCAACAGCAGGTTGGTTACTCCCAAACCCACGCATTGCACCCGCTGGAGTAGTGTTTGTATAGACACAACAGCCATTGACATCGGCATTTGGGATTTCGTACGGCCCCGATGAAAATAACACAGAGCGAAGGATAACTGCCTCCCCGGCCGATGGGTATGCACCAGTATCAGCGATAATATCTGCTTTTAATGCAGTTATTTTCCCATTCTTTTTTGCACCAATCTTGTATGAAAGCCTTTCCGCATGGCGCTTACTAGTTCTTAACATTACGTCATATCTACTCATCACCATTCGCACCGGTCGACCCGTCACTAAAGTTCCAAGTGCTGCGTGAATTTGAATTGTAGGCTCTTCTCTTCCCCCAAACGCTCCACCAGTGGCTCGTGTTACGACCCTGATTTTTTCAATGGGAAGCTGTAAGTTTTCTGCAATCTCATCTCGGAAACTGAATGAACTTTGGGACTGTGTATAGACAGCCAAAATACCATCATCCTGCATTACTGAGTATACAGAATCGGGTTCCATATACGCATGCTCTATTGCAGGGAGATTGATCACAGTCTCTAGTGTTACATCAGCCTCTTGAAATCCCTTTTCAACATCTCCTCTTACAATATGCAATTCTGAAAGAATGTTACCAGTATCATGGATAGCAACATCCGTTGAATTCTTCGCACTGTGCATATCAAACAACGGCGTGAGGTCCTTATAGACAACTTTAACTAGTTTTGCAGCCTTCTGTGCAATCTCTTTATTCTCTGCGAGGATTAAGGCTACAGCATCTCCTAAATATCGAACCTTATGATCTGCCAAAATTGGTTGTTTTTTTGTGATAATCCCAACCAGATTTGGACCTGGGATATCTTTCGCCGTGAGTACAGAGACAACTCCGGGAAATGCTATTGCTTCTGACGTGTCTATTGATATGATTTCTGCGTGTGCTTTTTCACTGAGAACGAGCTCTCCATATAAAGCCCCTTCGAATTTCATATCATCGGTATAAATTGGAGAACCTTTGGCTTTATCGATTCCATCTTTTCGAATAACTGCTGCACCTAGGCCATCAATCTCAGAATGTAGTTCTAGTGGTTTACCCGTGCGAATAGCCTGTGCTGCCATTTTTACTGCATCAATAATTTTAACATATCCAGTGCACCTGCATACATTACTTTTCAAGGCCTGTTTTATATCATCGTCAGTAGGATTCTGATTTTCATCTAACAAGGCTTTTGCAGCCATAATCATGCCAGGAGTACAAAATCCACACTGAATGGCTCCGCAGTTAACAAATGCAATCTGTAGTGGATGTAAAGTACCTGCCTGAGAAAGACCTTCTATAGTCTCAACTCGGGAATTGCTAAGCCTAGATATTTTTGTAATACATGCCTTTTTCGCTTTACCGTCTATGATAACCGTACATGCACCACAATGTCCGGTACCGCATCCATTTTTTGTCCCCATGAGACCAAAATCTTCTCGTAATACATCAAGAAGTGTTCTCTCCAGAGGACCTTCATACGATACACTTTCTCCATTGAGAAAAAACATTACTTCATTTTCGTTCATATTCAATAACCTCATTAGGATTTTACGTACGGCTTGCCATTAGCGGCTGGATCAACTGTCTTACCTACAAATCCAGCAAGAGCGACCATTGTAAGTACGTAGGGAACCATGAGGAGAAAATCGCTGGCAATTGGAACTCCTATAGCTTGAAGAGTCATTTGGAGTGCATCTGAGAACCCAAAGAGTAATGCTGCTCCGAAACAACCAAGTGGAGTTCTTTTTCCGAAGATCATAGCTGCTAATGCAATGAACCCGCGACCTGCGGTCATATCATTAACAAACATAGACAACTGAGCGACAGACAGATATGCACCACCAAGACCCGCTAAAACACCACTCGTTATTACTGAGATATACCGAATCGCAAACACGTTAATACCGGCAGTATCAACAGCTTTTGGGTGATGCCCCACAGCTCTCATTCGTAGACCGAATGGTGTATGATACACGAGCCAGTGTGCACACAGAACCAATACCAAGGCCAATATGGTCAACGGATTGATATCGGCGAATATTCTACCAACTAATGGGATTTTCTCTAGAAGAGGAATGCTAATATTTTTAATTGAAGCTACCTGTGGGGTTCTGCCCGGATTCCCCCAATAATATTGCAGCATAACAGCAGGAATACCAGCAGCCATGATATTTATCCCGACACCCACTACAGACTGGTTTGCTCTAAATTTAATACACATGACAGAGTGGATTACTCCCATACAACCACCCAAGAACATGCCAAATAGAACACCCAGCCAGGGATTACCGGTAGCCAAAGAAACAATCCCGGCTCCGAAGGCTCCCATAAGCATCATACCTTCAATTCCTAGGTTGATCACTCCAGTTAATTCAGAGAACATACCACTAATGGATCCAAAAATAAGAGGAGTAGCCATTCCAAGAGTAGCAATCAATAAATCTGCTGTTAAAATTTGAAAGAACATCTCTATCATTGGTTCTCTCCTTTCTGTGAGTTAGCAACGGATCCTCTATCACTGAGACGTTTCTTCTCCTTATAACGAGCATATAGTTCAGTAATGCTCCATTTTCCTGCAACAAAGAATATGATTAACGCTTGAAGGACTTTCACTAAATTCACGTTAGTTCCTGCAAGAATCTGCATTCGCATTGCTCCAGTTTTTAGAGCTCCAAACAACAGTGAAGAGATGATTATTCCGGCAGGATGATTGTTACCCAATAAAGATACTGCGATACCCTCAAAGCCATATCCAGGAGAGAAACCAGCATAGAACCTTCCAAAAACACTACAAATTTCCATTGCACCGCCAATACCGGCAAGTGCACCAGAAATCATAAAAGCTTTCACGATTGAACTTTCAGCATTAATCCCAGAAAATTTAGCTGCATGCATATTATATCCCACAGCTCTCATCTGATATCCTGAACTTGTTTTCCACATAATGAGATACATCAGGTATGCGACGACGATACCAATAAAATACCCTACGTTCATAGGAGACTTAGGCAAAATAGGCTGCAATCGCACCACTTCACAAACAAACGGTGTGGCAGGCTGCACGCTACCCTGACGAAATGGACCATCAACTGAAACAAGCCAGTTGGTCAAATATAATGCAATTTTATTCAACATAATTACGTTGATTACTTCATGCACACCCAACTTAATTTTTAATATTGCAGGGAGAAAAGCCCATAAAGCTCCTACAATTCCTCCAGAAGCAAGGACTATTGGTATGTAGATAAATGCTGGCAAATGAGAAAACAGTGTACCCACATAGGCACCAGCAATTGCTCCAACTAAAAACTGTCCTTCAGCACCGATATTAAAAATCCCACTTCGGTAAGCAACAGCGAACGCAAGTCCTGTAAAAAGTATCGGGGTAGCAGCTAAAAATGATTGTCCTAAGCTTCGTAGATTTCCGAATGCTCCCAAGACCAACGAAGATATGGCAAGGACGACATCGTCCCCAGTAAAGGTGATAATGACACTTCCAACTAACAACGCAAGAAATATGGCAACCACAGGGTCCAACATTTTTTTTGCAAGTGCTATCAATGATGATCTGATTTTAAGGGAGAGTGGAATGTGTTGTTTACTATTCATGAGAATTTCTCCTTACGCCGCCCATACATAATCCAACTTCTTTGATTGTTGCTTCTGCTTGTGAAAATTCTGCAATGATTTCCCCTCCATATAACACCAGTATTCTGTCGCTCAATGCAAAGATTTCGTCTAATTCAAATGATATAAGGAGAATGCCCTTCCCTGCTCTACGTTGTGCTAACAATTGCTGGTATACAAATTCAATTGCACCCACATCTAATCCCCGAGTGGGTTGTGCAGCAATAAGCAAGTCGGGATTCTTTGAAATTTCTCTGGCAAGAATCACCTTCTGCTGATTACCGCCAGACAATTTCCCACCTTCGGTTGCAGGTGATGGTGTCTTTATATCGAACTCTTCAATCAACTTAATTGCTCGATCATGAATAGCTTCTTTTTTCATGATAAGCCTTCCAGTATAGCGTGAATCGTGTTCAAAGCCTAAAAGAAGATTTTCTGCTATGGTGAAGTTGGAAATAATTCCCATTTTCATTCTATCCTCAGGAATATGTCCAACCCCATGATTAAACATCTCACGCTGTGCAAATTTTTTGGGAAGCTTATGTTCACCAATAGAAATTTCTCCTTCATCTCTGACTGTGAATCCAGAAAGAACTTGGAGTAATTCGCTTTGTCCATTACCATCTATGCCTGCTATTCCCACAATTTCTCCACTATCTACCCGTAGATTGAGTCCCCTCAGTGCAGGAAGATTTCTATAATCCTTTGCATGCAAGTTTGAAATGCTGAGAATGTTTTTCCCCACTTCCTGGTTCTCTTTTTTAACCTCTAAGACAACAGGTCTTCCAACCATTAGTTCAGCAAGTTGTTCTGTGGATACAGAAGCGGTATTATGTACACCAACTATCTTTCCGGAACGCATAACGGCAACTCGGTCACTTATTTCTTTAATTTCTTTTAATTTATGTGTGATGATGATAATTGAATGACCCTTTGCTTTCAGATCTCGGAGAACCCGGTACAATTCTTCTACTTTCTGGGGAGTAAGTACGGCTGTAGGTTCATCAAGGATGAGTATTTGAGCTCCCCGATGTAAAGATTTTAAAATCTCCAGACGCTGTTGTTCTCCTACAGAGATATCTGCGACAAGAGAATCGGGTTCTATACGTAAGCCATAATCCTGCGAGCACTGCTGCACAATCTTCTTTGCTTTTTTTAAATTCAATAGACCTTTGTCCGTAGGTTCACAGCCGAGAATAAAATTCTCAGCAACTGTTAGATGATCAATGAGCATAAAGTGCTGATGAACCATCCCAATTCCTAATTTTATTGCATCTTTGGGGCAGGAAATTGTAACTCGATCCCCCTTATAGTAGATATCTCCCTCATCCATGGAGTAAAGTCCATAAAGGACATTCATAAGTGTTGTTTTTCCAGCCCCATTCTCCCCCAGAAGTGCAAGAATTTCTCCTTCCTGCACCTCTAGGGATACATGGTCGTTTGCCAAAACTCCAGGAAATCGTTTTACGATGTGTTCCAACCTAAGTATTGCATTTCCCATTTCTTTCCTCTCCTTTGGCAAATTTTCTCATTACTATAAAATCTTAGGTGCTACAAAGGCTGCAAGTTCATCACGATTTGAAGGAACAACAATTTCTCCACTTGCAACTTTTTCAATCACAGAATCGATGAGTTTCATAATCTCAGGATCTACAACATCTCGAGTTGTATCGGGAACCCCCACGGCTCCTTCTTTTAAGCCGAGAGACATAACTCCACCAATGATTTCACCTTTCATTGCATTCGAGGCAACAGTTAATACGGCTTCATCAATACGCTTAATTGAGGATGTCAGCTGTTGTCCTTCACACATTTCGGTCTTGTCTTTGTCACAAGGGATAACCCATTTATCCATGGTTTTAGCGGCTTCAATAATGCCGACTTCAGACATTCCAGCAACTCCCTGGATGATATCTATACCTCTTCGATACATGAGCATTGCCTGTTCTTTACCAGCACCAGGGTTGTTAAAACTTCCAATAAAACTAATAACATTCTCGATTGATGGATCAACAGTGTTAACACCAGCTCTCCATCCCGACTCAAACCTGATAACTGGAGGAGTTTCCATACCGCCGATAAATCCAACCTTCCCTGTCTCGGTAGTTAAGGCAGCTATGATTCCCGAAAGGAATGCGGCCTCTTGCTCTTTAAACATTACGGAAACCACATTAGGCAAATTGACCTGACCATCTATCATAACGAAATAGCTTTCTGGGTATTGCTTTGCAACCTCAGTAACTGCATCAACAAGAAGAAACCCAACAGCAACAATAAGATCATATCCCTGCTCAGCAGCTGCTTGCAGATTGGGAACATACTGAGACTGTTCACCTGACTCAATGACACTGATTGATGCACCAAGTTCATCTCTAGCTCTTGTGAACCCGATCCATGCGGCATCGTTAAAACCTTCATCTCCGAGTCCGGAAACATTAGTCACCATCACCATTTTAAAACCGTCGTCTACCGGGGTGGCAGCTTCTTTAGCTCCACCAGCGAATACTACTGTTGAAACTGTTACTAACAGAATCAAACAAACGAGTAACCACTTTGCTTTTTTCATAGTTCTCTCCTTTTCTGAAAAATTGCACTCTTCGGGCATGAGGTTATGCATATTCCACAACGGACACACTCCGAATAATCAAAAACTGGTCGATTGTCTTCTAGTGTAATTGCCTGCTTAAAACATGAACGCACGCATATTCCACATCCATTACAGAGAGCGGCATCTAGTTCTGGAACAATTTCCCATTTTCTGCCGTCATCTTCCTTTTCCCTTTGTATCAATCCGCGCACCTGGCTGATGCTTGAATACCCTTTATTTCTCAACCATTGCTTTAAATCTGCTTCAATTTTGTCAAATAGAGATAAGCCGTGAAGAAGTACTCCTCCCGATATGCCTACACCGGTTGCCCCGGCCATAATCATTTTGACTACATCCTTATAGGAGGTCACACCACCTACTCCAATCACAGGAACGGATACATTTCGACATATTTCTGCAATGTAAGCTAAAGCCAAGGGAAATATCGGCTCGCTCGATAAATATCCTGTTCCGTCTTCACTGCCAAGTAAGGGTTCGCCAAGATCTATGTCGATATCCATTGCTGGACCAACAGCATCCATTGCAGCTATACAGTTAACTCCTGCCTCTTCTAGTTTTGCACAAAGAGACCCAATATCCTTACGGAAAGGGGGAAGTTTTACCATAATGGGAACGCTTACATGTTTTCGGGCTGTACGAACAGCTTCAATCAAATTCTCTGGCTCATAATCTGAAAAGGTAACCATTGCTGCACCGTGATGCTGCAGTATTTCTGCAAACTTTGCAGCTTGTTTAGGTGAAACATGATTTGTTGCTACATTGGTAATAAGAGGAACCGGTAGATGCAGTTTATCAAGCTCCTGCAACCATTGGTCAAATCCGATATCTGACCAATCAGCATTAATCAATCCTTTTTGTGATCTAATCATGTGCATCGACGGGGAAGTATAAGATGTATCCCGCATGCTTTTAGTTACAATTCCACCAACAGCATGCTCTGCAGCACGGGTAATTAATTTTGCATCGCCCGACATTGGTCCTTCTGCTAGAAATAATGGATTTCGGAATTCAATATCTGCTATGCTAATTTTCAAATCAATTTCTTCAGTTCTCGTCATGTCACACTCCCGTTGTATGCTTATTGTTTTCATTCATGAGTGATGGGGGTAAGAGAATTGCTCCATGGCTTGCTGAAGCTACAATCTCACGATAAATAGCTAAATACCCCTTCACCTCTGGTACCGGTCTCATGGATATTTGCTTTTGTCTCTCAGCTAAGATTTCAGCAGGAACCTCAAGATCCAGACGCCTGTTTTCAATATCGAAAGAAACAATATCACCATCCTGAATTAATGATATGGGTCCACCATCGGCTGCTTCAGGACAAACATGACCAATACAAGGTCCACGGGTAGCCCCAGAAAAACGTCCGTCAGTAATAAGAGCAACCTTATCGCTGAATCCAGCACTTTTTAATGTTGCAGTAGCAGTAAGCATTTCCCTCATTCCAGGTCCACCTTTGGGTCCCTCATAGCGGATGATTACTGCATCACCAGGACCAACTTCCCCAGCGATAATAGCTTGCGTTGCATCTTCCTCTTTCTCGTAAACTCTTGCACTACCCCTAAACTTTCTCATTCCGTTCGGTAAAGTAGCAGTACGAACAACCGCACCCTCGGGAGCTAAGGTTCCCTTTAAAACGACCAATCCTCCATCAGGAGACGCCGGATTCGAAAGATTTTGAACTACCTCATGATTTATATATTCAACATCGTCTACAATCTCTTTAACAGTTTTACCATTGACTGTAATACAATCCAGGTTTATTAAATTCCCGAGCTCATGCAGTACTGCGGGTACACCACCTGCATGATATAGATCTTCAATAACAAAAGAACCTCCTGGACTAAGTGCACAAAGCTTTGGAGTTTTCCTACTTATCTCATCAAAAAGCTCCAGCGGTAAAGTGATACCTAACTCATGAGCGATTGCTGGGAGATGCAGAAAGACATTTGTAGAACCGCCAATAGCCATTGCCATCCGGATACCGTTTATGAATGCATCCTTTGTAAGAATATCACTAGGGCAAATATTATGCTCTAGTAATCGCATGACAGCTTTTCCGGTCTCTTTTGCTAATCTTTTCCGCTCAGAATATACTGCTGGAATCGTACCGGATCCGGTAAGAGATACACCAAGGGCTTCTGTAATACAAGCCATTGAATTTGCTGTCCAAGCACCAACGCATGATCCGGCACAGGGGAAGGCCGCATCTGCAATTTCCTTCAACTCCTTGGGCGTCACTTCACCTTTTTTAAGTGAAACGAGTGTCTCTAATACATCAGTTGGTGTTACTTTCTTTCCTTTGTATGTTCCTTGAATCATCGGACCACCGGTCAGAAGAAGACCGGGAATATTTAATCTTGCCAATGCCATAAGTTGTGCAGGTATGATTTTATCACATGAACCTATTAAAACTATTGCATCGAATTGATAGGACTGAACAGTCATTTCAATTGCACTTGCAATTAATTCTCTGCTTGGCAGGATATAGTGCATCCCTTCATGTCCTTGGGCTAAAGCATCGCACAGCGCCATAGTATTAAATTCAAACGGAGTTCCACCGGCCATTCTGATACCATCTTTAACAGCCTGAGAAAATTCTCTTAAATGCATATGCCCAGGAACCATTTCGCTCCAGCTATTCGCCACAGCAATCAAGGGTCGTTCTAATTCTTCTGATGTATAGCCACAGGTTCTCAGATTCACTGCCCATGGGATACGATGATCTCCTGCAACAGCTTTTCTGCTCCGTAATCTGTCTGTATTCATACTTCCACCTCCTCGATGTCAAGCTTCTGTAATCGTGCTATCATGTGATTCACATCTTTCTCTTCCAATCTTCCCAACGGGGCACAAGTATATGGGGAGTTCATACCGATTCCTTTTCTCACGAGAAGATGCTTAACTGTAGAAAAGTAGGGATATGAAGTTAAAATCTTAATAACTGTTCTCACTTTTTCCTGGTATATCTGCATGGTCTCTAAGTCATCATTGCAGAACGCTTCATAGATTGTTACAAATAATTCAGGGAAAATATTTGAAACAGTGCTTACCGCTCCTGAGACTCCTCTTTTTAATGCATCGGCAAAAATGAGATCCCCTCCAACGAGAACATCTTTCGATTCACCCACTATGGTTTTATAATGCGACAAGGTATCAAGACTCTTGCTGCTATCCTTAATACCGGCAAATTGCACCACTTGTTCAGAAATTCTCTTCAAAATGTTATCTGAAACCGTGTTTTGTGTTACCCCTGGATTGTTATATAAATAGAACGGAGTATGTGGTGCACTTTGAGCTATTGAAATGAAGTGGGTTATTTGGTCCTCATCAGAAATAGAGAAATAATAGGGATTAATCACTGAAATCGCTGCAGCCCCATGTTTTTCAGCATGGGCAGCTAATTCAACACTCTCCTGTGTAGTTATCGATCCTACATGAACCATTACAGGGACCTTGTTGCCAACTTCATTCATAATGGTTTCAATTGCACGCATTCGCTCCTCTTTCGGGAAAAGAACCCCTTCTCCTGATGTGCCGAGCACAAACAATCCATCAACTTTTGTTGCTTGCCAAGCAGCCAAGGAAGCTAGGGAAGATACATCAATTTTCCCATCGAAATCTATTGGTGTAACAAGAGCTGTTATAACACCTCGTAAGGCAGATCTCTCAGACATAGTGGTTCACTCTCCTCGTTCGTAACTTTGCATTACACGCATAAACTCACGATAAAACTTACAGGTTTGCACCGTCTCCTCCAGAGATACTCGCTCTTGAGCGGTATGGCATAATCGGGGATTCCCCGGGCCATAAATAATGCTCGGAATTCCCATATCATTAATGAGAAAATCGAGATCGGCATAACCATCTGTAATGTAACTTCCTAATTGCTGCTTGGTCACCAATTCGTGTGCTTTCTTGGCAATCGCAAAAACAGGACTGTCCTGAGATACAAACGCCGATTTTAATCCTCTTTGCTTAATTTCATCCCAGGACCAATCGGGGCGTGCAAGAGAATAACTTGCTTGCAATTCTGGATCTTCGTTTTTTGCTTCTTCTATAATCCTTTGCACTCTGGAAATTATGACTGCATTATCTTCGCCGGGCATAACCCTGCAATCCAACGAAATCACACAGGAATCTGGAACATTATTATATGCGCTCCCTGCATTTACGACTCCTACATTAATTGAATCGCGAAGCACACCAAGACCTTCTCCAAAATCCTTTGATTCAAATTCAATGTCAAAAAGTCTTTGTAAAATTCCCATTGACTTCTGAACCGCATTAACTCCTAACCAAGGACGACACCCATGAGCAGCTTTGCCAGTCACCCTGATTTGAATAGGAACAGTTCCTTTGCACCCTAGGACGGCATTCATTCCCGAAGGTTCCGTCACAATACCGAAGTCAGCGGTGAGTCCTGATTGCGATAGCACCATACTGCCTCTATGTTCAGATTCTTCATCAATTACAGCTGCAAGACACACAGGTTTTTGGGGTATTGTCCCTGATTCTTTCAGAAGAAGTAATGCACACATTCCAGCCGCTAATCCTGCTTTCTGATCAACAGTTCCTCTACCGATTAGGTCGTCACCTTCTATTCTTGGATTGAAGGGATCTTCCATGTCCAAAGGAGGAACCGTATCATAATGGCCATGGAGGAGTAGACTAAATTCTTGCTTACCAGTTTGTAATACTCGTTGTTCGACTGGAGGATACGTGAGTAAAACATTAAACCTTGTGCCAGTACAATACTGTTTATAGGCACCGAGGCCATGAGCTAGACCAAATTCAAACAAATAGTCACCTAGCTTTTCCTCGGCACCATTCACACTCGGAATGCTTACCATATCGACAAGTAGATTTGTGAGCACACCCTTAATATCTTCCATTATGTCGTCTTCCAATCATTCCGTTTCCAGAAGTCTTTTGCTTGAAGCTGACACTCCTGACGAACTGACTGCTCATCCAACAATTGGTGAACTCCCTCTTCCACTACCAATGTTCCATCAACAAAAACTGTCTTTACATGTGCAGAGTCGGCCACACTTACTAGGTAGTTCCAAATATTGGCTTCAAACACCTCAACTGGACTGTTATTTTCCAGCAATACGATATCGGCCTTTTTCCCGACTTCAAGGGTACCAATCTCTTTTTCACGGCCAATTGCCTTAGCACCATTAATGGTTGCCATTTTAAAAACTTCATCATCTGGGAGTAACTCAAGCTCTTCGTATCGTAACCGATGGATCATCTGTGCTGTTCGCATGATTTCAAACATTGACTGAGTCATTCCGTCGGTACCTAATGCCACAGGAATACCAGCTTCCAATAACGGAACCATATTAGGCCAGAATCCGAACATAGCGTTACTTACTGCTTGGTGGGAAATCTTACATCCATGTTTTGCCAGAATTGCAGGATCCTTCAGGATGTTTAAATAGGAAGCATGAAAGAAAAGTACATCTGGTCCGAGAAAACCCATATCCTCTAACCATTTTACCGGCCGCTTCCCATACTTAAGTGTTGAATCAGTAGTATGATACCGTGAATCACTCAGGTGCATCATAATTCCGCATCCCAGTTCATCACCCGCTTTCCTTGCTGCTCGTAACTGACTCTCTTCAACAGTATATGTTGTGTGAACACCAATTCTACCCTGAACTCTTCCACCTTTTTGCTTCATAGCCTTGTGAAAATCGATATTTTCCTGAAGTCCGATATAGAAATTTTTATCGCTGATTCTTCCTGTTGATTCAAATGAAAGCTCAGCACGGATTCCACTCTTCTCTGCTGCCTCTCCAGCTGCAAATAATGTTCCTGGCAGTGCATTAGGACCTTCAACGGTGTCAGTTGTTGTGGTAAATCCATGCTTTACATGCTCTATTGCATTGATAAGCGTTCCGGCCTTTACATCAAGGTTATTCACTTTATTTTCAAGCTTCTGGAACCAGAACCGCTCCATCCAAGAAGCAAACGAGAAGTCTTCATTGGCAAACCCGGAATAGGGAATACTACGAACAACAGCACTATACATATGGTTATGTGCACAGACAAATCCTGGAATAGCAATTCGGTTTTTCCCGTCGTACATTTCTACATCTTTACCATAAGCTGGTATGGCTTTCATGTCGCCGATCGCTGTAATGATATTGTCACTTATTTCGATATATCCATTTCGAATCAATTCACAGTCCACTTCGGGTGTGACGACCATCACATTTTTAATAACTCTCTTCATCTCACTTCTCTCCTATCGTTTTTATTCTTAAGGCACCTTCTGGACAAGCTTCCACACATGCTCCACAAAGATCACAATTAATTGCTTTACCGGTAATGCCATCCAAAAACATTCTCGGACAAGCCTCTATACAATCACCGCATCCAACACACCGATCCTCATAAACATGAATGACGTTATCTTCTATCTCTATTGCTCCAAACTTGCAGGCAGCCATGCAAACAGGCTTTGGACAATGCAAACACACGAGAGTAATAAAATCCAAGCAGTCCTTTCGATTTACCCGAATACGTGATCTACTGGGATTGTACGCAAGGTTATGAGCATACGAGCAGACATATTCACAATGTCTGCAACCCGTGCATACATTTTTATCTACTGCAAGATAAGCTCTCATGAAGACTCTCCTTGTGTCAGAGAAGCCTCTCTGTTTTCTTGAATTTTCTGAGAGATACTTGAGAGTCCTAGGTTCTTAACTCTTTCCTGGGAGGGTATCCCGTTTGAATCCCATCCTCTGCATACATAGTATTCATTCAACATAGTGTCCTGCATGGAAATATTGATACATCTCCCTGCTATCGGCCCATATTGGATTGGATTTTCAGAAATTTTCTTTGGTAGATAATCATCCTTTCGTGCCAGGCCTTGTGAACAGTTAAAAAGCCTCGACATGTTCCAAATCCGCTCGCCGAGGAGCATTAAATCCTTAACTGAATATTCTTCCCCAGTGAATGCCGATAACATCTTTGTGATACAATCGGAATTAATACCGATTCCATAGGGGAATTGGCATATCCCCAGGCACTCCTGTGCCGCCTTCGCGTTCTGCTGAGTAGAGACAAACTCCGCCTTTCCTTCAGTAGAATCTCCTGGTGATAGCACCCCGGAGAGCTCGCGGCCAATGGGAAATGATCGTAAGTGACATGCACCACGATCTGAAGTCTGGTACGCTAAAGCCATCCCTGCTGATGACCGTGGATCATAACCCGCAATATCCAAGCCTTTTACTTCAGGAGCATCTCCCTCTCTATGCAGATATGTGGCAGTTGCTCGTGATCCCCGAGCCAACACTTCTCCAATCCCTTCTCGGTGTGCAATAAAGTCGATTAAACTCATTGCCTGATGTGTTAACGAGGATTCCTTGTCAAGACTCACTGCTTCATAGGACAGACTTCCCATACGAAGTGCCTCAAACAGGATGCCTAAAACAGCACCGGTGGTAATGGTGTCCAGCCCATATTGATTACAGAGATAGTTAAGAGCCGCAATTCCATCTGGGTCATCCAGACCGATATTTGAACCGAGGAGTGCCAAAGTTTCGTATTCAGGCCCTTCTACTTCACCATGAGTATACTCAGTATCCCTGTACCCTTTCGAACACGATACTGGACAATTGGCACAGGATAATCGACGTACTAACTTCTGCTCGAGTGCGTCATGGTTGATTAAGTCAGCATGATCAAAAGACTTTCCTGAGAAATTCCACGTAGGCCAGATTGCAAGTTTACTCATAGAAGCAACATTCCCTGCAGTTCCATGAGCACGGCTACCTGGGACCCATGGATTTTTCGAAATCCAGGTTTCAGTTTCTGCCAGAGAATCAATGAATGCTGCATGATTAGCTGGAACAATATCTGTATTCCCATGTACTGCAATGAACTTAACCCGTTTTGAACCCATCACAGCACCCGCACCGCCACGACCGACATGCCGTGAGAAATCATTACCCATACACGCATATGAAATACAATTCTCGCCGGCCAGACCAACTGACAATACCCGTGATCCATATCCTCCACAGCGATTGTGAGCTAGTTTTTCTGTATCATAGATACCTTTACCGGTAAGATCTTTGGCATCATGGAATAAAACGGAATCACTCGAAATTTCAAGACCAATAAGTGAATCCGATTGTCCTTCCAGAACGAGGAGTGAAATATTACAAGCCGCCAATTCAGGCCCAAAATGACCACCGGAACTGCAATCGAGATAGATATTTGTCAATGGTGATTTTGTAACAGTATGAAACCGTGAAGAAGCGGGAACTGGTGAGCCAGAAAATGCTCCAGGTGCAATAAACATTTTATTCAGAGGGGAGAGGGCATCACAATTTGAAGATACCTCCCGGACGAAATAATATGTGGCTAAACCTTTTCCTCCTACATAGTCAATCATTACCTGTTTAGGAATGATCTCATACGTGAAAGTGCGATTTGTGAGGTTAATTCTCAACATTCTATGGTTTCGCATCACAAGGTATCCCCCAATTTCTCTATCATCCACATCTAGAGCATCCAGTATGGTTTTGTACTATTCCATCGAGCAGACAATAATCGAGCAGTCTCTGCCTCTGCCCCCTGTACTAATTCTTGCGAAATTCTCTCTGCATCCTCCAAAACACGCTGTTCATCTACCGTTACTATCTGTCGATTTTCCATTACTACTTGACCATGGATAATTGTAGTGACCACATCACTGCCATGAGCACTATAGACAAGTTTTGGAACAATTCGATTCGTAAGCATGAGATGCGGCTGATTGAAATCCAGGATAATGAGATCAGCATCCTTCCCCTCTTCAATCGATCCGATTTTATCTTCCATACCAAGAGCACGTGCACCATGAATGGTAGCAATCTCCAGAGCCTGTTCAGCGGTGAGTGCATCTGCACTGAAGTGTTTTTGTTTCTGTAAGTATGCTGTCATACGCATAAGTTCGAACATGTCATAGGTGTAGCTTCCGGCACCATCGGTACCGAGGCCTACAGCAATACCCTGTTGGATCATTTCAGCAACCGGTGCAATGCCATATCCAAGTTGTGAATTTGCAGCAGGACAATGGACAACAGCGGTATGAGTTTGAGCAAGCAGCGAAATCTCATGAGGCGAGAGCCATACCGTATGGATAAACAGTGAATTGGGACCCGTGAGATTTCTGCTGTGTGTAAATTCTACGTCGCGCATCCCGTAACGGCTAAAGGTACTTGCTAGAATATCCTGCCAGCCGGCTACATGGGTACTCATGACGATTCCCAGCGAGTCGGCTACTTTTTTTGACGAAATGAGCAATTGTTCGGATGCATCTTGTGTAGACCCAGCCCCAATGCCGACAGTCACGAGATTTTTCTCATGCCAGGAGGTGAAATAATTTTGGAAATCCTTCTCCAGCTCTTCTCTTGAATGCATGATCGATCCAGACCCCTGATCAGCTTCCATTCCAGCAAAGGATTTATCTAACAGACCATAAATCATTTTTGAACGAATACCCGATTCATCCAACGCTTTTGTTGCGTATCTGATATTGTCAAAGTCGGTGTGCATGTACCAGTGATCGCACACCGTTGTGGTTCCGGTTTTAATCATCTCCAGTGCTGCAAGCTTCGCACTGTGATAAGAATGATCTGGAATCATTCGAGAGACAATGGGGACAAGAAATCGCCAGTTCCATGGCTCAAAATGCATATCATATCCAATCCCCTCAATGAGAGACTGATAGAGATGCGTATGGCAGTTCACTAATCCGGGCATTACCACGTGTCCAGCAGCATCGATAACTTTATTTGCTGGTTTGATCTCTTTTCCCAATCCGACAATACGCCCATCTTTTATGTACATGTTGCTCTTTGCTATGGTCCGCTGCTTATCCATAGAGACAACGGTTCCGTTAGTAATTAATATATCAAGCATATTCCGTCCCTTGACTATAGAGTTGCAAGTTATGTGCCAAGAAAGTATTTTTGAGGATATATATACGCTGATAATCGATATATTTTGCTATCTTCTTTTTATAATAACAGTTAATAAGAAGGAATTATTACTTACCTATACGCAGGATTTGTAATCAACCTACGAATGTTAGATGGTTTTTATCAAAATGATAATTATCTTCAGTTTTTTTTAAAAAATGGGAAAATCAGGTAGGATCCTTTGATAATTTTCGCCCTCCAATAAGAGCAATAATTGCTAAATTTATAAGAGAAGCAGCTGCAAAAAGATTCCATTGAGGATTACCCGATGCGATACTCCCCACATACGTGTATAACTTAAGACTTACTGGGTATAATTTCTCGTCTGTGAGTAATAGGAGTGGTGCATTAAACCCATTCCAAGCACCAAGGAAAGCCATGAGCATAGATGTTTTAATTATGGGTCTAGAGAGAGGAACAAGAATGTACCACATATACTGCAGCGTTGAGGCTCCCTCTATACGAGCAGGTTCACGCATCTCCCGAGCGTACCCCTCAAAGAAATTTTTCATGTTTATCAAAGCAAATGGTAATGCATGGACAACATAAACCAGAATCAACCCAGTACGAGTATTCAATAGACCGAGCATGAGAAACACACTAAACAAGGGAACAAGCGAGTGCATACCTCCCAGTGTCCCTAATGTATGAACCGAACTCACGATTCCATTCGCACGTTCTTTCTTGATTGAAGATAAAAACCAAGCTGCGGGAATAACTATAAATGGAATTAGGAAAGCACTTCCAGCAGCAAGAAGCACTGTATTAAAAAAATAACGTATGATGTTCTGTTCTAGAAATAGATTCTTAAATGCCTGGAATGATATATGCGAAGGGAGCCAAGTATCAAAGTAGCAGGCATTCAAATTCGAGAGACTCAATCGTACGAGGAGATACACGATAGCGATTGTTACTATTCCGATAATAAACACGACGCCATACCTGACTATTTGATAAATCACTTCAAGGAGAATACCTATAGTTGATGAAATCCTTTGGTTTATTAGGGTAATTTTAGGAGTGGGAAAAGATTGAATCTTGTGAGATGAGTTTTTCTTCGTAAAGAGTAATACAAATAATACAGCCGGAACCAGAGGAGAAAATCCTTCGAGAAACCCATAAAACACGATATCCAATATCCTGTAAATCAAAAGAGCTATGAGAGTATAAGGGAAGATGTCCAGATATTTGAACGATAGCAGCAAGCCTGTAAGAATTAATATTCTTGGTATAGATATTTGTTCTCGTAAGAATATTACATCAAAGAGTATACCGAGACCAAACAAGAAAATCACAATCACCTTGAATCCAATAATTTGTTTTGCCTTTTGCGAGATAGTGGAACAATACCAAAAGATTAATACGACAGCCACCGAAGCAGTCATTAAGACTGAAAAAGCTGCAGTAACTCCATAGTGAGCACTGCCAAACAAATTGTACATAAATACGCCTAATGTAGTGGTAGAACCAACTATATAACGCTCAGTGATACCGTTTACCAATGGGACTCCTCCATTAGTCATAAGGTGGATGAGGGTAAATTCTTTAAATGCCTTAACAAAATTTAAAGCCATCATGGTAAGAAAAGAGGAGCGGATAATGGGGAATGTAATAAATCGCAGAATCTCAAAGTCGAATTTTGTATCTATACGTGCGGCATCCAAAAGATCGGAACCAACGTGAGATAGATGGGAGTATATAACGAACGTTGTTATGGGAACGTTAATCCATGTACTGGCAATCAACACGGCAATAAAAGCCGACATAGGACTGGTGATTAGATTCATCGTGATTCCAGTCAATTTGAAAAACCAGGACATTCCGGCATCACCATGAATAAAGGCCCTCCAAAGTGGTGCTGCAATATAGAGTGGAATGCCAAGCGGCATCATAAGCAGAGGATGAATTATTGAATGCTTCCTGGCTTGCTTATGCTTGAGCATGAGATGAGCTAACAACACACTCACTACACCTGTGACCAATGTATTCGCGGCAGCCCATAAAGCAGTGATATTCAGGCTAAAAATTATCGCACGGTCTTTAAAGAGCGTACGATAGTTTCCTAAACCCACCTGTACTGTTTTTTGATCATGTACATATTCAGGTCCAACATTAAATGATGAAATTAAGGCATCCACCGATGGGGATATACTGATAATTATCAGCAACAGAGCCGCAGGAATCAATAAGCCCCATTGTGGAATTTTCTTATATACTGATAAAGCCTTACGTTTCATGGGATCAAAATATCTTTAAAATCTTAAAACAATAACTCAAGAGCGGCAACATTCTTCACTGCTTTAATTCCTTCGGGGATGACCTCTGCATTCTGATCCCAAACCAATTTCAATGGCCAATCACCTCCACTGAGCTCTTTTTCATCCATATACATTGCCAGGATGACATCAAAATTACCGTCCAATTCTTTAGAATCAAGAACAATCGAATACCCATCACCAGCAATAATTTTTACCTGATATCCTGCTTGCGCAGTTTCTTTCTTATAGGAAACAATGTTTTTATCAGTTTGTTTATGTGGAGCATGCAATGGATCATCTCCATAGGCTAGAAGTGCAAACAGAGGCATTCCTGTGTACTGTTCAATTTGCCCAGATTTTTTATCCAGATACGAAACAGTCGTTTTATGAGCACTGCATTGAATTCCAGCTTGGATTGTTGATCGATCGAGTTCAGCATCCATCTTTCCATGTATTACGAGTGAAAAATCGTTAAATACTTCTTGGGATATCTCGACCACATTAACCATTTTAGGGGAACTATGACCATCAATATTTGGGATAGGACTATCAGCTGCTTCCGCTACTCGAACACCTCTAAATGGACCTGTCTCTGCACCAAGTAGGTCACCGTCGACTTCAAAAGCAAGCAACCATATACCATTATCTGTTGAACGCATGTCAGAATATGCATATGACATTGCGTAGCCATCAGTGGCACGGAGTGTAATACTTCCAGAGTCGGTCATTTCTACAAACGAATCAATAAAATCAGCCAATCGTATACCACCGTAGTTTTCTTCATAGTAGGTTCCTGCCGATGTTGTATATCCACCCTTCCCTACCATAAAATAGGGACTTTTCCTGAGTTCAGATAAGGAAAGAATAGTTTTCTCACCATTAATATCAAGTTGCAGGAAAATTTCTTCCTGCACAACTTCCCTCGCTAGTTTTGAAAACCGCAATTCGATTTCTGTCAAATCTTTAATAAAATATTTTGAAGAAATGTCTGTCCCGATAGTACCAGGTTGGATAGCTTCTCCATCCTTTTTATCATAAAACACCAAATCATTCGCATCCAGTTCAGAGGAGGTAAAACTGACGGCATAACCATCCGAAGCCATTAATGTAATCTCATACTCTGACTCCCAAAGATTTCCATAATCAGCTGTGTATGAGTCGAACTCCTGAGCATGTATCGTACTAATCAAATCCTTTAATCCTATCCCTTCATAACTTGCTGACACACCCTTTCGTTCAACTGATAAAGTACGAGATACTCCCTCCTGATTAGCATTATCCATGATTACCGCAAAATCTTCTGCGGTAATAGTGGAAGATGTGATCCCTTCCAGTTGTACCTTCCAAATAGACTCGTTATATGTGGCTGAGGCAACCTCATCTGCCTGAGTAACATCACCAGAGGCTACGCAGCCAAGTAAAGAACCCACGATCAGTAGTAGTGCTAGAGGCATCATCAACTCGCTCATTCTCAGTTTTTTCCATTTCCCATTCATCGTTTTTTTCTCCTTCTGATTGTGAATAGTAGCTTCTATAGTGTTGAGGTAATTGTCGTAAGTAATCTGTAATTTGTACATTGATTAGTCGTTCGGCCTCTTCCAATCCTTCAATTCCAGAGAATTTATGGTCAAGAATGAGGCGAATCATACTCCACATAACATTCTTGTAGATGCTATAAGCTCGATCGGGGGGGATTGGATTTGCGTAGGAGGCACTTCTTTTTACAGCTTTACGCACCTCAGATTCTTGCCATTCAATTTCACTTAATGCAGATACCGACGGCAATTTATTGACTTTCTTTGTAAAACGATATTGTACACCAAGACCCGTGAGATATTGCACTAGACGTCGTGCCAGCAATGGGTTTCTACTACGCTTAGTAATTGCCAATCCCTTATAGTCAGAAATGGGAGTAACATAGGCTCCTGTCTTTTGATTTTGTGGCAAGGGAATTATGAAAAACGGGACGCCTATCTTTTCTAACTCTGGAATCATATAGGAAGCAGACATCATGATTCCAATATTGCCCGAAACAAATTGACTCAACATGGAATCTCGTTCCTGGACTGCTAGAAGAGACCTGTCTATGAGTGAAAGCAGATATCTCATAGCATCAATTGACGGTTGATCGGCCACCAATAGTGAACCGTTTTGTTCAACTAATTGTTTCTTGCCAAAACCGTATTGAAAAGGGAGGAACCAGTATGCAGAGTATACATTCCAAGACATTGGAGTAATTGGTACATCGTACCGATCGGCATAGTCTTTAATCCTCTGCGCAGTTTGTTCTAAGTCTGCAAGAGATCGAATTGATTCTGCATCAATCCCAACACGAGAAAAAATCTCCATATTTCCTATTAAAGCTTGTGTATCAAAGTAAAAGGGTATAGCCCACTGTTCTCCAAATAAATTAAACGAATCTATGCCATCCTGCTGAAACGACAAAACATCCATATAATTCAAAGGTTGGAGGGATTCACTTTGAACTAGCTCCTCTACATAGTCAGATTGAACCATGATTACATCGGGAACAGAGCCACCTCCCCTCTGGGTTTGAATTAGCTTGGAAGAAATTTTTGGAACCTCTAACGTGTTAATACTCACATGATGATTCGATGCGAATCTTTCAATTTCCTTCTTCAATTCGCTAACGCCTTCCCAACTAATCCAAATATCGAGCGTAGAATCGGTAGAGATTTCCCCTTCCAAGGCAATTTCTACCGAGTTTTCTATGGGATAAAATTGTCCAGATTCATCACTTGTTCCAACGAGAAGAACATAATAAGGCAGATGTTCTGCAAGATGTGGATTATCAATCGATTTTCGATTTCCTTTAAAATCCGTTGTTAGATTCCATGCATCCACCATGAGAGGAAATAGCTCATCCAAGGTGATTCCAATCGGTTGTCCGTTGAGCTGTTCTGAAGGATTGATGCAGGTATAGGGTGCTTCCTGAACAACAGGATAAGCAGAAGAAGCTAAATCTGTAACTGAGTAAACTGCATGTTCTGACCCATTGAGCGTAAGGGTTATTGATGCAAAATTTTCAGCATATAGAGGTACTAGTAAACATATAAGCAGTACACATACACACAACCATCTGCATGCACCTCGGGAAACAGACCCGAAAATCCAGAGCATAGATAAACCTTCCTTTCCAAACACGGGAGGAATATGGTGTTATTCACCATATGGCAACAATGTGCTCATACCGTTTCCAGTACTCCTATCGGTCTCATCGCATGATGCTTTGGGGCACGGTAGCGAATTTGACTCGGAAGCAGTTACAACATACCATACTTGTACAGGTCCGTAAACTGCAAAAAATACCTTGTCTTACCTACTTTCTGAGTAACCTTAACGCATAATCT
>CAZTUL010000007.1:0-56282 GCA_964616275.1 uncultured Spirochaetaceae bacterium
CTCAGAGGAGACAGATTCAACTGAAAGGTGAGTGTTCTTTTATGTTGCCGCGTGAATATACAGTAACAGTAACTGGATATTGCCAATGGAGATGGAACCGCTCAGGTTCTCGCGGAAGTACAAACAGGACAGCACTTATCGTCAACGGGAAAATCGGGAGAGTAGCAGTATCAGCTCAACCATTTGTTCGCTGGGGCAGCAGTACCGCTTACGGAGTAATCCTTTATGCCGATTATCCATACAGTTCACGTGACACAGTAAGTCTCGAACTCTCAATTGAAGGTTATTCAGCAGAACTTACCTATACAGTAACAAGAAAATTCGCAAATAAGGGAGTCTTTCACATGAGTCTCATGCACGATGGAGCAATCAATCTTCGGTATTCCATCGCCCTATGAGTATGACTTCACGTTCAAGTTTTTTGTCAAAGCGATTTAGAATTTCCCTTTCGACTATGCAACTTAATTCATAAATATCATTGGATGTGGCACTATGATTATAATTGACAATAAAATTAGCATGATGTTCACTCACTCGCACTCCACCGAAAGAGTGCCCCTTCAGGCCAGCGTCGTCAATGAGTTTGCCGGCAGAAACACCACGGGGATTCTTGAACATACACCCTGCAGATGGGAAGTCAAATTGGCCAGTATCCAGTCGTTCCGTTCTACTTTGTTCTTTCTTCAGTCGTGCATCACTGGTATTCTTATTTGGGATGAGCCGGAAAGCCACTTCATAGATAATTGAATTATTCTCACTGAAAGGTGAGTGTTTGTAGGTAAAGCCCCCATCCATTCCTTGATACCGATAGAGTTCTCCCTCCTCATCAAGATAATCGACCCATTCTATTAGCTCTGAAATCCAAAGACCCCCAGCAGCCGCATTACCTCGAACCGCTCCCCCCACTGTTCCAGGAAGCCCTCCAAGTGGTTCAAGTCCACTGAGAGAGTGTTCTATAGCAACATTTATTGCAGTATCAAGCGGAAGCCCACTTTGCGCGCAGAAAAGACAACCGCGAACGTGATGATCAGTAAGTCCAGTTGTAGATATAACCAAACCCTCGACTCCTGCATCGGCTATAAGAACATTCGACCCACCACCGAGAATAGTAATAGGTTGATTTCGATCTTTCGCCCATTGCATGGCAGTTCTCAATTGTTTTAAATCTCCAGGTACAGCTAGGAAATCTGCCTCTCCCCCAGTTCCATATGTCGAGAGCGGGGCAAGTGCTGCCTTTTCATGGATAAGGTGTTCGATATTGATTTTTTCATCTGCATTCCGTATTGTGGTACTCACAGGGGTATATTATCCCATTTCCCTTTGGCATACAATGCTGTTGTGGACTGCAAGCTTTGATAGGAGTCAACCATGAAAATTTCTCTGCACAATACAATGTCTCGTACAGTTGAACCATTTGAGCCGCTAGAAAGTGGTCTTGTGCGAATGTATTGTTGTGGTCCCACAGTCTATAATTACGCGCATATCGGAAACCTCCGAACGTACATCTTTGAGGATATTCTTAGACGAACATTAGAATATGCCGGATACACTGTTCGTCATGTCATGAATGTAACAGATGTAGGTCATCTCACCGATGATGGTGATGACGGTGAAGATAAGATGGTAAAAACTTCACAGGAAACTGGGCGAGATGTATATGAAATTGCTCGCCTATATACAGATGCGTTTTTTGACGATACTGATGCCTTACGAATTCAGAGACCTCATATTGCATGCCGTGCAACAGATCACATACAGGATATGATTGATCTTATCCAGCGTCTTGAAGCGAAAGGTCATACGTATGTTTCCGGAGGCAATGTCTATTTCAGTATCGACACATTTAGTCGATATGGTGAGCTCGCACGGCTAAATCTTGAAGATTTACGATCCGGTGCACGTATCGATATCGATCAAAATAAAAAGAATCCAAAAGACTTTGTTCTCTGGTTTACCAACTCAAAATTTGAGAATCAGGTCATGGTGTGGGATTCTCCTTGGGGAAAAGGGTATCCCGGTTGGCATATTGAGTGTTCAGCTATGAGCATGAAATACCTTGGCGAGTCATTCGATATTCATTGTGGCGGTATTGATCATATTTCTGTTCATCATACCAACGAGATTGCACAAAGTGAGGCCGCAACTGGAAAAAAATGGGTAAAATATTGGATTCATGGGGAATTCCTTCTGAACGAAACGGGAAAGATGTCTAAATCAAAGGGAGAATTTCTCACGCTTTCTGTGTTGAAAAAACATGGATTCGAGCCAATGGATTATCGGTATTTCTGCCTGGGTGGGCATTACAGAAGTCAGCTTGTATTTTCATGGAAGTCGATTGAAGCAGCGAAGAATGCCAGAAGAAATCTGATACGAAATATTCAAGAGATGAAACGGCTGAATTCTGAACCAGCTGCAAAGCTATCACATGAGGCACAGCAGTATCTCGATACGTTCAATATGCACTTAGGGACTGACTTGAATGCACCTCGAGGACTAGCAGATATGTGGGAATTATTGAAAGATAATTCTATACCAAAAAATGAAAAATTACTTTGTCTGTATAGTATGGACAGGATTCTGGGGCTAGGACTAAAAGAAATTGAGGTATCGAATGAAGATTCAGAAATCATTCCCGAAGAAATCCAAAAATTTGTTGATGAAAGGACGGAGGCAAAGCTCCAGAAGAATTATCACCGAGCCGACGAGTTGCGTGCTATAGTTGAAGAAGCTGGGTATAAAATTACTGACACCAGCGATGGTGCGATTGTCACAAGAATTGTGTAACCAAGACCACAGGTGAGTTGTTAAGTATATGGAAATAAAAAGCAGCGAGAATGAATCGTTCAGGCTTGTATATGCGGAGGTGTTCCCGGTAGTGATGCGCGTTGCGTATCATGTTACCTACAACATGGATGTCTCCGAGGATATTTGCCAGGAGGCTTTCATCCGATTCTATGAGAAAAACATCGATTTTCGTTCTGTTGACGAGGCAAAGTACTGGTTGATTCGTGTTACCAAAAACCTCGCAATCAATGTAATGAAGAGAAAATCGAGAGAACAGGCCATGGTGGACAAGATTAAAAAAGCCCCAAAAGTGCCTGTGAGGAACGGAGAGGATGCCCTGATTGATTCAGAGACGAGGACGTTGGTCCGGGAGGCTGTGGAGAAGTTGCCGGAGAAATTAAAATCGGTTTTGGTCCTAAAAGAGTATGCCGATTTAAATTACAAGCAGATTGCCGGGATTCTTCATATTTCTGAGAGTAATGTTAAGGTCAGAGTACATCGAGCTCGTAAAATTATGGAATCGATGCTTGACCGGGAGGAAATGCATGTGTCTTGACGACCAGATTCTTAACACGTACCTCGATGGTGAGTTAACTGAACCATGGAAAACCCAAGTTGAAGAGCATCTTAATTACTGTGTTGCATGTAAAACTCGGTATGAACAGTTACGGTCTCTGCACGTTGTGGTTTCAGGAGCACGCCTTGAGGAGCATGAGATTGCCCCACGTAAGGATAAAGTACTTCAGTTCATAGAGAAGAATTATATTGAAAAGAAGAGTAAAGTTGGTTTTTTTCATAGGGATTTTCGGGTTAAGACACCGACAATACTTGTTGCTGCAGCAGCTTTTGTGTTTGTTTTCGTTGGTGCACTCCTCATCGGTCCGAGTTCTCAACCTCAACAAAACGAATTAATACCTCGAATGGTCCCAGCCTCTGAAGGTACTGTTGTGCAGGTTCGTTCTACCGATGGACTTACAGCTTCACAGATTCTCGATAATTATCCGCTGGAAGATATTTTAAAGTATCTTAATTCTCGAGGTTATGAAGTGGATTTGCGTGTAAAGGGTATTCAGCCAATGGGTGATGAGATTACGGAATAAACAATTTTTATAAGTTACTATGACTGCCGAATGGGACAATCCACTCGGCAGTTTTTTTATTTCCTCAAAACATATACTCAAGTAATGCTCAGTTGTCACGATGAAACGATTTTGCTAGTATGAGTGACTAGTAATACACGAGTTGAAGCATACCTGAGGAGGAATCCATGAAAGCTGTTGAGTTGGAGAAGGCATATAATCCCAAAGAGTTTGAGGATAGAGTCTATGCTGATTGGAAGTCACACGGATGCTTTGAACCAAAAGAGGGTGAGGGAACTCCTTTTACCATTGTTATGCCTCCACCTAATGTTACCGGAATTCTTCATATGGGGCATGCACTCAATAACACACTACAGGATACATTGATCAGATATCATCGTATGTGCGGGCGCCCTGCACTCTGGGTACCGGGAACGGACCATGCAGGAATTGCTACTCAACATGTAGTGGAACGACAACTCGCGAAACAGGGGATTACTCGGCATGAATTAGGGCGTGAAAAATTTTTGGATGAAACCTGGAAAGTCAAAGATAGACACCACGCTGTTATTACCAAGCAACTAGAAAAAATTGGGTCTTCTTGTGACTGGTCTCGGGAACGATTCACCATGGATGAAGGACTTTCGCGAGCTGTTAGAGAAGCCTTTGTTACGCTGTATGAACGAAATTTGATTTATAAAGGTAACTATTTGGTTAATTATTGTACTCATTGTGGTACTGCATTGGCAGATGATGAGGTGGAATATAAAAACCTTCCAGGTACATTGTATCAAGTACAATATCCCATGGCCAATGGAGAAGGCGCTATTACTGTAGCGACAACCCGACCAGAGACAATGTTCGGTGATGTAGCGGTTGCAGTTAACCCCGAAGATCCTCGCTATACTCACCTGATAGGTACTTCAGTGATACTCCCATTAGCCAATAAACCCATTCCCATTATTGCAGATGCATACGTTGATATGGAATTTGGTACAGGAATGGTAAAAATTACTCCTGCACATGATCCCAATGACTGGGAGGTGGGAAAGCGTCACAATTTAGCATCTGTAAATATTCTCAACCCAGATGGAACTTTGAACGAATTGGTTCCCGAATCGTATCGGGGCAAAGATGTTGTGACCGCGAGAAAACAGGTAGTAGCAGATTTGGTTGCCGGTGGCTATATCATAAGTGAAAAAGTTCATGATCACGATGTGGGCCACTGTTATAGATGTTCAACAGTAATTGAGCCGTACCTCTCTGAGCAGTGGTTCGTATCGATGGGTAAAATGGCTGAAAAGGCACTGAACGCCTGGAAGGATGGAAAGATTTCTTTCTACGCAAAACGGTGGGAGAACACGTATAGCCATTGGTTGGAAAATATTCGAGATTGGTGTATCAGCCGACAGCTCTGGTGGGGGCATCGAATTCCCGTTTGGTATTGTGCAGATTGCGGTCACATGATGGTTGAACGGGAAGATCCAACAGTCTGCAGTTCCTGTGGAAGTTCACAGATTACTCAGGAATCTGATGTTCTGGATACATGGTTCAGTTCCTGGTTGTGGCCATTCAGTACGCTAGGGTGGCCCGATGAAACACCCGATGTAAAACGGTTTTTTCCAACTTCTACACTCGTTACCGGATACGATATCATATTTTTCTGGGTATCGCGAATGATTATGGCCTCATTAGAATTCCTTGGTGAAGTTCCATTTTCAGATATTTATATTACTGGGCTTGTTCGGGACAGACAGGGACGGAAAATGTCTAAGTCTCTTGGAAATGGAATAGACCCCTTAGAGGTGATTGATCTTTATGGTGCAGATGCCATGAAGTTTACCCTTTGTTATATGGCTGCTCAAGGACAAGATATTCTGATTGACATGGACTCTTTCAAGCTCGGTTCCCGATTTGCGAATAAAATGTGGAATGCCACACGATTTCTGCTTATGAATCTTGAAGGCAGGAAACTTGTACCGGTTGATTTTTCAACCTTGAGTGTCATGGATCGGTGGATGTACCACCAGACGAACGAAGCATCGGTACGAGTGAGCAATGCAATTGCACAATACCGATTTAATGATGCAGCACAAGCGATTTACGATGTGTTCTGGAATGATTTCTGTGACTGGTATGTTGAGGCAACTAAGCATGCACTTTCCACTAAGAAAGAAGATGAACGAGATCGGCAGGTGAGTGTTATGCTCGACTTGTTAGCTACACTCATGCGGCTTATGCACCCCTTTGTATCTTTCATTACTGAAGAGATTTATGGGAAATTACCTAATACCACAGGGAGAATCATCGATTCAGCATATCCTGTTTTTTCAGAACATTTTGTTTGTAATGAGGCTAAAGCCACTGTAGATGCGATGCAGGAATTTGTTCGTGGAGTTCGTTCCTTGAGAAGTGAATTGCAAATTACCAATGAAAGGAAAATTCATGTAGTATTTCGTCCTGATCCTGGATTTATTGCGACTACGTTTGTACAGGAACATGTTGGATTAATTGCAACTTTCATCGGAGCCTCTCAATTGCTCGTAGATGTGCAGGGTACTACACCAGTTGAAAAGACTGTACCTGTTGCTGGTTCAGGATTTGAGGCTTTTCTCTTTGTACGCGATGCAATAGATGTTGATTTGGAAATTTCTCGCATAGAATCAGAACTTGAGAAAACTGAAAAGTTACTTGAGGGTACACGTAAGAAGCTTTCCAACGAGCAGTTTATGGCACATGCAAAAGAGGTGGCGATTGAGAAAGAACAGAATAAACGTGCAGAATTTGAAGAGAAACTGGATAAGGGAAATAAACACCTCACGCTGCTGCGTTCTCTTTCCTAATACGTTCTCAAGACAAAAAAGAAACGGGCTCAACCTCCAGATGTGGGGTGGGCCCGTTTTACATAACCAATGCCGTGCTCTTAAAGCTCGCTCTTTTCTTCCTGAATTTCTTTACGACGATCTTTTGCCAGTTTGGCAATCTCTCCGAGAGCCTTTCGAGCTCTAGCAGCAGAAGCTTTAATCCCCTTCTCGGTGAATTTTTGATTTTCTGCAATGTAAGCTTCATACTGAGCCACAATCTGCTCATGAATAGTCATTGGCAAGCCTCCTATTAAGTCTTAACAATATACTAACATATTTAGGATAAATGACAAGAAAATTTAAGGAAATAACGTAAAAAAACGGGTAAAATTAGCATAAATTTGACCTATTTCAATTTTTTTCTTATGATAAAGCCCTCTCCAATGCTTTTATGAGTCTTAAGTATTACTGTCTGCTGGTGATTTGCAAACTCTACTTCATTACCCGATTCATCATATAATTGAAAACTTGTATCTTCTATTCCTAATGTGTCAGGGCCAATATATTCGATAGGAACGTTCTGTTCAATTTTGTTTTTTAACTTCAGAATATATTGTCCTGGAGCGGTTTGTTGTTCAACAGTCCCGATGAGCAAATAATCACGAAGATAACTTACTTCAGTTGGGTTTGCTATTGCCTCGTTATCAAAGAAGAAACCTGTACTGAATTCTCTGTGGCTTACCCTGAACAATTCATCACGGAACAACTTCCAATCTTCGGAACCTTGTTTGCCATCAAGAGCATCTAAAGCCTTGCGATATGCTCGGGTGACTGTTGCTACGTAATACAAAGATTTCATTCTTCCTTCGATTTTGCATGAGTCCACTCCTGCCTCTTTCAATTTCTCAAGGTGGTCTATCATGCACAAATCTTTTGACGAGAGGATGGTTGTATATCCATCACCTTCGTAAACTGGGAAATATTCTCCAGGACGGCTCTCTTCTTCAAGGGCTAGCTCACCAGCGGGTAGGACAGTACTGTTTCCCTGCACATTTTTTTGTTCGAGCAGTCTATATGACCATCGGCATGTATGAGCACAGTCTCCCTGATTAGCACTCCGACCAGTAAGAAAAGCACTGAGAAAACACCGCCCTGAATAGGCCATACACATGGCTCCATGGACGAACGTTTCAATTTCCATTTCTGGAACAGCATCCTTAATTCGACGAATTTCATCGAGAGGGGTTTCTCTTCCGAGGATAATTCGAGAAAATCCTAGATCTTTGTATGTCAGAACGGCAGCACTATTGAGACAATTTGCCTGTGTACTGAGGTGGAGTGCACGACTATCACCAAATCGATTTCGCAACAGCCGAGCGGCACCAAGGTCACTTACAATAAACGCTTCAAATGGATACCGTGCAATAGCATCAAGGCGTTCTTCAAGTTTTCCCACATCTTTTTCGTGCAGGTAGCTGTTTATAGCTGCATAGAGTCTTTTGTTTCCTTTTACCCGATGCAGTTCCTCAATGGTATCATCGTTGATATTTCCTGCACGTGTACGGAGAGAGAAATCCTCCATTCCTATGTATGCCGCATCTGCACCATACGTGTACGCATAGTGCAGTTTTTCCAAAGTGCCGGCGGGACTCAATAATTCCATTACTGTGTTGCTCCAATTCGATTTGGTTTCACATCAAACACATGATACAAAACCTCGTCGAATGTACTTACCGGGTGGAATGTAATTCCCTCCTTAATCTCATCATCCAATTCGTCAAGGTCGCGTCTATTAAACTTAGGTATGAGAATAGTGTTTATTTTGTTCCTGCGGGCAGCGAGGACTTTCTCCTTGAGCCCACCAATGGGCATGACCTTTCCTACCAAATCAAGCTCTCCAGTCATTGCCAAATCTGCTTTAATCACACGATCGGAAATGAGTGAGAAGAAAGCCGTAGCCATGGTGATACCAGCCGAAGGACCATCCTTAGGTGTTGCTCCCTCTGGTACGTGCAGGTGAATTGCATGCGTGTCGAACCATGTTGATTCAATATCATGCTGAGCAGCTATAGATTTAAGGTGTGTAAGTGCTATGCTGGCTGACTCCTGCATCACTTCTCCCAATTTACCTGTGAGCTTCAATTCGCCCTTTCCAGGATAGGAGACCGCTTCAATAATTAAGGTGTCGCCACCCATGCTCGTCCAGGCAAGACCAATTGCCATACCTGGCCTATCTGCACGCAGAATTTCATCTTCATAGAAAATCGGCTGCCCAAGGTACTCTATCATTTTTGTTCTGTTTACCCGCACAGGAAGTTTAGGCTCAGTTTCTAAGATTTCTCGTGCAATTTTTCTGTGAATTCTATCGAGCGATTTTTCGTAATTTCTCACACCTGCTTCACGAGCATACGATTCTGCGATTTCTCTCAGAATTTCAGATGTATAAGAGACCTCTTTTCTTGTAAGTCCATGCTTTTTCAAGCTCTTAGGAACAAGATATTTTTTTCCGATTGCAAGCTTTTCCTGAGTTGTATATCCGGCAATGTGAATCACTTCCATTCTGTCGAGCAGCGGTCGTGGTACCGTTTCGAGGGTATTCGCAGTTACGATAAAGAGAATCTCTGATATATCAAAGGGGAGATCAAGATAGTAATCTCTGAACGTATTGTTTTGCTCTGGATCCAATACTTCAAGTAGAGCTGAAGCAGGGTCTCCCTGAAAACTTACCCCCATTTTATCAATCTCATCGATAAGAAATACAGGATTTTTTGTCTTAACTGTCTTTAATCCCTGAATAACTTTTCCGGGCATGGCTCCAATATAGGTCCTTCTATGCCCTTTAATTTCGGCCTCGTCCCGCATGCCACCGACGCTAAATCTGTAATACTCTTTCTTTAAGGCTCGAGCAATGGAACGGCCAACTGAGGTCTTGCCAACTCCAGGAGGACCGACTAAACATATGATGGAGCCCTTGGTATCCTGCTTCTTCTTGCGAACAGCCAAATACTCAAGAATACGATCTTTAACGTCCTTCAACCCGTAGTGATCACGCTCTAGAATCTTCTTTGCCGAATCAAGAGAGAAATCCTCCGGTTTAGGTTCCTGCCAGGGGAGAGCCGCAATCGTTTCCAAATAGGTTCTCGTTATTGAATAATCGGGACTGTTTGGATCCAATGATTGAAATTTTTCCAATTCATTATTGACCGCTTCAGCGACCTCACCTTCAAGATTGAGTGCAGCTATCGCTTTACTTAGTTTATTATATACAGCACTTCTAGGATCGCTCGTGAGTCCAAGCTCTTGCTGTATGTGTTTTAATTCTTCACGTAGGAAATACTCTCGTTGATTTTTCTCTAATTTGCTATTGACACGACTTTGAATCTGCTCCTGCATTGCAAGGACTTGTTGCTCTTTCTTTATAAAAACAAGTACTCGCTCCATTCTTCGACGAACATTCAATGTCTCCAGTATTCTCTGTTGCTGCCTTCGGTCAATATTTATAATGCTCGCTATAAAGTCGGCCATTTTCCCAGCTTGATCAATGTTCACCATATTGAGACGCATTTCCTCAGTAAACAGCGGGTTGCCGCGTGAAAGCTTTTTCGTCTCAGTTATGAGTTGCCGAGTCCATGCTTTCAGTTCGGTCGGATTGTCTTCAATATCCTCAAGATACTCTACATCCGCAATTATAAACCTTCCACTTGAGTGGAAATCCTTTACCTGAAATCTCTTGAGAGTCGAAATGAATATATTCATTCCCCCGTCAGGGAGTTTGATTCGCTTTATAATTTTTGCAATGGTGCCTACTCGATACAGATTGTCTGGCTCATAGTCAGTTTTTGTCTCATCCTTGACTAGCAGAAGTCCAAGGTCTCCACCGTGAGCCATGGCCTGGTTGACTATTTCTATGTCATCCTTGCTTTCAATCACCAGCGGTGTGAAAAGTCCAGGGAAGATGGGATTCCCTACAAGGGGAAGTACAAAAAGATTATGAGGCAGTGTTTGTTCTACGGGCATCAGTTCCTGATCTGCCATGAATTATCCTCCAGTAAGATGAATACGTTGATTACGTGTACAAATAATGTACTAAAAGTTTACTCAGTCGTGAAGCGATAGACATGAACAAGTGAGTATTTACCACGGAAGTTGATTTGCAATTGCAGATCCGATTGTTTGTGCACCTATTCCATTCGGATGAATACCATCGATTGTAGCGATAAGTCCTCTTGATAGAGAGAGTTGCGCAGCCCTGCGCTCATCAGTACCGATGAATTGCGCATCTTCCTGAAGATTTCCAGGATGTTCAGGCAAGTAGGAGGAATTTCCCTGTTTTTCATTCACAAGATATTCTATAGGGGTAGTGATATCACACCAAATACTATTCGGAACATGTTCTACGATTTCTTTTAGAAGCCTGTTTCGTTCAATTCTTTTCTGATTTAGTGGAGAATTAAGATTTTCTCCGAGAATGGGTATTGAACAGATGAGAAAAGAGCAGGAGGTCGAGTTAGTAAGCAACGTGTTGAGGTCATTACTACATGCATCAACAAATTCCTGGAGATTTTCCAGTGGTCTATTGCGAGTGCCCATAATCTGATTGACTGTTTGTGACCATGCCTCGTATCTTCGTCCCATCTCGGGAAGAAGTAAATCATTTGCCCCTGATTGAATAACAACCGTTTTTTCCTTTCCCGGACGCTTTGTTTGTACATATCGTAAGACACGCTGCAGCGTACCGGTCCAAGTGTCTCCTTCAATACCATGCACTTCAGCAGCAAGCGGTAGGGTATTTCGGTATGCAATGCCAATTCTACCCGCGGTTATGCTATCCCCAAAAAGCACTAATTTTCTCATAGCAGTCTCTATTAGGCGTTCTCTTTTTCGTTCGGTTCTCGCCGTGCCCACCAGACCCCCAAATAGCAAAGAGGAGTATCTATGAGTGCAAAGAGTACTTTAAAAAGCCAATACGGGATGATGAGTGAGAAAATGAATTGAACGGTATACTGACTTGTCATATGATAAAATGCTACGAACATGAATATCGTAGTATCGATGAACTGACTGATAATAGTGCTCACATTGTTTCTTATCCAGAGATGACGATTCTGTGTGATTTTCTTTATGAAGGAGAAGGTGAAAACATCTACATGTTGGGCAATGAAAAAAGAGATAAGACTTGCTGCTGTCATACGCATACTCGAACCAAAAATTACTGCATATGAATCCTGCAGGCCCCACGTGGGGTTTGCAGGGAGTACGATACATAAACCAATCATCGCAAACATAAACATGAGCATGAATGAAGAGAGGTTCACAAACCACGAAGAAGTTTTTCTCCCATATACTTCACCTACAATGTCGGTTACCAGGAAAAGAATTGGCATGAAAAACACACCTACCGACGCACGTATAGACCCAAGTGTGGTGATTTTTGAACCCAACGTATTTACCAATACCATCGAAGTGAGATAGAGGGCAAACAGAATCATTTTTTTATGTTCTCGATTAAGCATAACAACTCCTGCAGGATCTTTTGTGCACTGAGCCTACTGTAAAACACTTGTTTGGTAAAGTATTGGAGTAATTATCGCTTACCAGTGAATGGGCAGAATTCCCGTCGCAGTACGCTCCTTCACCAATACGCATCTTACAGATTCAAAGGATAGAGAAGTATAATCAAATGCCGCGAAACTAAAGATATTTTCAGCGAGGTAGAGAATATCGTAGGGATTGCCGAGTGCTACGACTAAAGTCGGCAATCCTGTTCCTGCCATCGCGTTTGCCAGAGCAAGCTGGCCCTTTTTTGCATACCCATTATAGGTTCCTATAACAATAGCAGAGGCTCCTTTTGTCTCTTCCAGAAGTGATATAATGTCAGAGTTATCGGGATCTTCAGGTGTAATAACGTATTTCCCGCCAATATGCTGAGACATCCACACTGGGAAGGGGGGGCAGGAAGAAACAGTACTCTCTTCCTGATTGCTCAAGAAGGGATGAAAACCGATGAAGAGTGGATTCTCGCCAAGGTCTGGCAGCTCTGCTTGTGGCCGATTGCCGGTACTTAGAGCCCTATCCATTATCGCTCGAGCAACACCTCTGTGTTCGTCACTATCCACCGAAGAAGTCGATGAGGGGTTATAGCTGAATTTTTGTTTTATACTGTATATCCGATTCAGTGAGTATACGTTCTCTTCCCAATGTAAGTATGATGTTTGATAGCTTTCTGTTAATGCCTGTACCACTTCTGGAATTATCTGATAGCTCTCACTTAATTGGATAATATCTGATCCTGCTCGAAGTGCGTGTACAGCCGCATGAACCGTTCCATAGTGGTGAGCAATTTCATCCTGCTGCAGGCACTGTGTACAGACAAGTCCATCATAGTGGAGTTCTCCCCTAAGAAGTTTTGTGATGATAGTATGAGATATGGATGCAGGGGACTGTTGTGCGTCTATCGCTGGGAACGAAATGTGTCCTACAACAATTCCCGGGCATTTTCGTGTAATCGCTGCAAGAAAAGGAACTATTTCACAAGCAGCCCATTCCTCTCTCGATTTTCCAAGTAAGGGAAGTCCTGTTTTACTATTGGCCTCAGTATCGCCTGAGCCGGGAAAGGTAGTACACATACTGAGAATGTTGCCGTCAGTGAGTCCTTGGATCATAGAACTGGTAAATTCGGCAACGGTTTCAGGTTTGTCCGAATAAGAACGTACATGAGTAGCGACATTGGTCTTGTTGGAATGTATGTCGAGAACTGGACCGAGGTTACTTGTTATGCCAAGTGCCGACAGCTCATGTGCAAGTACCCGTCCCGCTGTGTATGCATTACCTACATCTCCAGTTGCAGCTAATGCCATCGCACCGGGAATGTGTGCAACGTCGTTCGGAAGATTGCTGAAGGTGCCACCTTCTTCGGATATTGCGATTATTGGTTCTGAACCAGTTTCCTGTTTAATCAGGTCTCGGATACTGGCACACAGCTTTTGTACCTGTTCCTTTTTGACAATATTTCGTTTTTTCAGGATTACATTCCCGATTTTATACTTTTTCACGAGGTCAATAAAGGTTTCGTCCAGTTCCGTTCCCTGAATACCGATCATAAGATGTTGTCCTATAGCATGTTCAACGGTTACTTCTTTGTGCATTGTCTACTCCTTGAATCAGCCAAAACCCGACGAATAATTTACAAATACAATTGCTAAAAACAATTGTAAAAAAACGGTATCACTGCCGCAATGATTTTGTCAATGCAAAGAAATGTGTTGCATTTTGTTGCGTAGTTGCTATACTTACAATCGGATAAAGACCTCACCGTACGAAGAGGTAACTAAGTAAGATATGGAGAAGTGCAGCAAATGGAAACCAGTAAACTGATAGTAATAGCGATTGGCGGGAACTCTCTCATTGAGGATGCAAAACATGTAACGGTGACGAGTCAATATGAAGCAGCTCGTAAAACAGCTCACCATATTGTTCGATTGGTACAAGCAGGTCACCGAGTGATCATTGCACATGGGAATGGACCGCAGGTAGGGTTTATTTTGTTACGGGCAGAATTTGCCAAATCTATTCTCCACACTGTTCCTCTAGACTCCTGTGTGGCTGATACACAGGGAGCAATCGGGTATCAGCTTCAGATGGCCTTGCATAACGAATTTGCAAAAGCTGGACTGGTTCCTCAAGTTGCGACTGTCGTTACTCAAGTTGAAGTAAATCCCGATGATCCGTCATTTCAGAATCCTACAAAACCTATTGGGTCTTTTATGTCAAAAGAGGATGCCGACAGTCATAGAAAACATGATGGATGGGATGTTGTCGAGGATGCAGGCAGGGGTTACCGAAGAGTTGTAGCATCTCCTAAGCCAGTATCAATCGTTGAATTGGAAACTATACGAACACTCGTTGATAATAATATCATTGTTATCGCAGCCGGCGGTGGTGGCATTCCGATAGTGCGAAATGAAGATGGAACCCTGGAAGGTAGAGAGGCTGTAATTGACAAAGACTTGGCTGCTGCATTAATGGCAAAGGAATTGAAAGCAGACCTGTTTGTAATATCTACTGCGGTTGAAAAAGTTTCGCTCAATTATGGGAAACCTGATCAAATAAATCTTGATACTATCGACCTGACAGCGTGTCAGCGATACGTAGAGGAGGGGCACTTTGCACCTGGAAGTATGCTTCCAAAAATTCAGGCTATGATGGATTTTGTAAAATCGACCGGAAATGTTGGTCTCATCACTAGCCCAGAATTTATTTATGGAGCTCTCTACGAAGATAAAGGTACCAAGATAGTTCCATAACTATTACCATGCAGAGTCATCAATTTTTGGAACAAACCACGAAGTAATACGTTCAAAGGGGATTGAACTGTTAGCGATATACAGTGGCAGCATCGTGAACATGATTGTCCAGTTATCCTGTATAAGAACATCAAACAGGACCCCTTTCATAAGAATAAGTACACCGATGGCAATTGCCAGTACGGTATTTGCTTTGTGAAATCTTCGTTCTGATTTCGGGTTTCCTCGTGCTGTTCGAATTGATTGGATAGCCATCACAAGCAGCCATGGTGTCGTAAATACAATATTTTCGTTGAAGTATGTGACATCATGACTACTCATTATCATCATGAAAAGGAGAAGCAGTGAGAGTATTCCAACTGTAAAAGTCCAAGCAAAGGTTATGGTACCATAGAAGAAACGACCTAAACGACGTATGGTCTGAAATCGACTTCCTGGCATGAGACGTCCTGTGATTATGGAAACCAATGCTGCAGCAACCGACACGAGGAAGGTAGGGAGAAAAAGTGATACTTCTTGTTCAGCAACGAGTGGTCGAATGCCGGGTGTTGCGGTATGGAGTATGGTTCGCTCTTTTACAATAGGGATACGGTTACCTGACTGATCTTCGTAGGTAAACTGCAGTAATGCATCCTCTAGAACCTCGGGTAAAAACATAGCCTCCCACAGTGAAATAGATCTATCAATGGATCCACTTTGCAAATAGTTCAAAGCCCAATCAATGAAGGGTGAACTTGCAGTATGCCGAGACACTATTTCGCGTAATGTGAGTTTATAGGGCATAGCTGTTGCCCAGGTTCTCAGTTGCCCGTTTACGGCTTTATCTAGGAGATCGCGAATCCTGGTTGCACAGTTTTCTCTATAATGATGGTACAGGTATAAACTATTTTCAGGTTGAATATTAAAGTTTAGAAACGATACCAGAGCTACCTCTGCTGACGCAGGCAACTGCAACTTGAGAGAAGTAATATCTCTATCTTCCTCAATTGCAAGGGCAATTCTCGCTGAGTCCGACGTCGCCCACACTTCGTAATTCATTCTCCCGAGAGCAAACGTCTGATAAAAATTATCATCAAAACTGAAGATTCCATAGTCGTACATAACACTTCTCTCGTTTCGAAGATCACTTACAACGAGACCGGAATGTCCAAACCATACGTAAAGGGGGTCTCCTCTTCCCATGGTGGTAAGCGAGATTTCTAAATATTCAGCTGTTTGCAATTCGTTAGAGGGGACCGCCATAAAGTCTCTCTCTTTCAGTAACATTTCTGAACTGAAAGGGTCGCTGATTTTTGCACCTGGGTGTAATGACATTCCCGTAAGTGACACAAGAGAAGATAAAATTAAAAAAAAGATAATGAGTCGACGTCTATGAAGTATGCATACCATAGCACCATCATATCACATTTCTTTTCGTTTGGTTGACAGAGTTTCACCGAGAAGCTACTCTGAGTTACCATGTACACGGTGAGATTCCGGTAGCGTAGGAGCGAGTCCCCAGTGGAAAGAAATCTAACCAGTGAAGCAATTGTACTTACCCACCGAAAGTGGGGTGATTTACATCGATTGGTAACTCTTCTTTCACCTGATTTGGGACTCTGTACAGCTGTCGTTTATGGTGCTCGTAAGGGAAAGCTTGCTGGGGGCATTGAACCTGGAACTATGGGAACATATTACCTCTATCATAATCGTACCAGAAAAGAATACACGTTAGTCGATGTGGATCCACAGCATACCATTGAGCATATACGAGATGATTTGCCAAGATTTTACTGTTTGCAAGCTATGATAGAGATGGCAATGAGAATGCATGGGGGAGACTTTATCTCTTTGTATCATGTGCTGGGAACTTTTCTTATCTTACTTGAGTCAGGACAGCATAATACCCGACAAATTCTTATTCAGTATATCTGGAGATTTATCGGAATTCTGGGACTTGAACCCGATTTAACTACTTGCCCTGTTTGTTCCACGCACTACGAAAAATCAGAGGTTCTCTCTTTTCATACAGGTCTACACACCCCCTGCTGCCGGCAGTGTGGTGATGTTGATTTTGAGAGTTTTGAATTTGTACTTGGTCCGGGAGCAAGGAAGTACCTACTACTCACTCAAGCACTTGGAGAAATCGATGCTGTACAACTTACACTGAGTGAAACAGCTGCAAAGAGGATGATACACTATATGGTACGCTATATTACGAATATCCTCGGGAGCCCGCTTAAAACGCTATCCGGTGGAGTGTTCTTGGATGTATTACTGTGAATATAATTAAAAGGTTGATATATGAAATCATGGAAAAAGGAATCCGTTTCGGTAGATCTGGTGAGGAAACTCAACGAGACCTATCAGGTAGATTACATTACCGCTTCACTACTTGCACGAAGAGGTGCTGTTGATCCTGAATCAGTTCGTTTCTTCTTGGAATCTGATGTCTCATACCTCCATAATCCGTTCTTGTTTGACGAGATGGAGAACTTTGTAGAACGGATACTTCAGGCTAGGGATGAACATGAGTATGTTCGTGTTTTTGGAGATCGTGATGTTGATGGAATAACCAGCACAGTGCTTATGGTTCAGGAACTGGAAGCTCTTGGAATGGAGGTCTCATGGCGCCTTCCTGAAGGTGATGAGCCCTATGGTTTAACACGAGCAGGTCTCGAAGATGCTGCCAAGGATCGAGTGACACTGGCTATTACAGTCGATTGTGGTATTTCGAATAATGAAGAGATTGCGTATGCTCGCGAATTGGGTATAGATGTACTTATTACCGATCATCATATTGCTGGAGACGTAATCCCTGCTGCAGAAGCTGTGATTAACCCGAAACTGAGCGGTGGTGGATACCCGTTTGCACATTTAGCTGGGTGCGGTGTAGTTGCAAAATGTATATGGGCTATTCGGTTTGCTTCAAGTGATTTTTATCGTGAGGAGTGTGTTCTTCTCCATACCGTACCGGGAAATACTAAACCCGGTGAAGAGACAATAATCATTGAAGCTGCCCGAGTTAAAAATCTCATAATGGAAGATCGATTAATTGAAGAGGTTGTTCCGGGTCTTCTGGGAATTCATCAGAGTCGTATGTTGCAATTTCTCGATTGTGGAGTACCTATACTTGTTCTGGATCGCGATGTAGAGTCTCAACTTCTGCATCGGGCATTCGGATCAACTGTAGATATCCATATGGGTGAGTTGCGTGCTCAATTCGAACGTGTATTGCCACAGGTCGTTGGTAAGAGTCTATTCAGTCTCATGCGGGTGAGTCGTTCAGTGCGATATACCAAAACAGCAAGTGAACTTGATCTTTTATATTCTCTTTTTGTTGCCTATGTACTTCGAACGGTGCCCGCCTTATCTAGTGAGTATGAAGAAATTCTCGATTTAGTTGCCTTAGGAACCGTAGCTGACCTCATGCCCATGATTGATGAAAATCGTATTCTCGTACGAACCGGATTAACAAAGATATCTGGGGGGAAAAGAAAAGGGTTGTTAGCATTGTTGAGTATGCAGAATCTGGTTGGGAAACGACTTTCAACGACCGATGTAGGATGGCAGATAACACCGATTATTAATGCATCCGGGAGATTAGGGAAACCACAGATTGCAGCTCACATGCTCCTCGCTAAAGATATGCATGCGTGTGAAGAGTATGCCGGTGAGCTTGTAAGATTGAACAAAGAGAGACAGCGGCAGGGTGAGGATTCATGGGAGAGAATACTGCCAAAAGCAAAAACCAGTCATGGTGTTTTCGATGGGAAGTTTCTTCTTGTAGAAGATTCTACTGTAAGTCGTGGCTTAACTGGGATAATGGCTTCACGTTTGCTTCGCCAATTCAATACTCCCAGCATGGTGATTGCTCATGTAGATGACGTACGTGTTACCGGATCTATGAGAAGTCCTCAACATTTTGATGTCCGGGAATTTCTTCACACCTTTGAAGATTTGTTTATTGATTTTGGCGGGCACCGCTGTGCCGGTGGCTTCAGTATGGATCAAAAATATCTTGAAATCTTCCGTTCTCGAATATCAGAGGCTATTGAGCTAATCGAATCACGCGAAGTTCTTGATGAGGAGCCTCTTGTGATTGATGTTGAACTACCGCCTGATTATCTTACGCCGAAACTCATCTCTTTGGTTGAGACGTTTGAACCTTATGGGGAGGGAAATCCTCCATTACAATTCCTTATCAAAGGTGCGGTCGTAGAGGAAGTTCAATTGCTTCATCGCTCAAAGGGTTCCGGGCCTGCACATGTCAAGCTTCAGCTGCAATATGGGCAGTATCGCTGGCCAGCGGTATTTTGGAACGCAGCTGATGAAGTGGGTACTGCGTTTTCAGAAAATGATGAGGTTGATGTAGTTTTTAGGATGGGGCGTAATTATTTTAGAAATAATGAATCACTTCAGCTTACGATTGTAGCGATTCAACGCCATAAACATACTATTGAACAAATAATGGCAAGATACTAGCACGATACCACCGGGGTTCTTGACAAAAAAGACTCTTTTCATCAGTATAATCAATACATTGGTCCCATGCATTGGGAAGGGGGTGATTACCATAGCTTACGTAAGAGTAGACGATAATGAGCCACTCGAAAAGTCAATCAAGAAGTTCAAACGAATGGTTGAAAAAGAGGGCATTATCCGGGAATGGAAGAAGCGCGAATATTTTGAGAAGCCTTCCACTATTGAAAACCGGAAGAAAAAAGCATTGGCTCGCAAGCAAATGAAAAAAGTACGTAAGATGCACTCCATGAAGAGTTATTAATCGCCTCTGTACATGTGACGTCGTCGCCGTCGGTGTACACCGACGGTTTTTTATTCTCAAGTGAGCGGGAGAGACGCATGTGCGGTTATACTCCCTCTCTCACAAGCAGCACACGGAGACAAGTTTAGTGTTCCGTAATTCTAGGGGGTTCCTGGATGAGCAATTTATTACATACCTTGTATAGATTTGGCTCTATCCGTGACAGCATGTGATACACCTATATGCAACACAAGCCTGTCAGGCGATGTGGGTTATCATTCTGCTAAAGAGGAACCAACGATGAAAGAAAAAGAAATTAATTCAGATTATCATTTTGAGACACTCCAGCTTCATGCCGGACAAGAGACTGCTGACCCTGCAACAGGGGCTCGGGCAGTTCCCATATATGCCACAACCTCATATGTCTTTCAAGATTGTAAGCATGCTGCCGCTTTGTTTGATTTATCGGAACCTGGTAACATTTATACACGAATAGGTAATCCGACGACCGAAGTATTTGAAAAGCGTATAGCAGCTCTAGAAGAGGGCATTGGTGCTCTTGCAACTGCTTCAGGCCAAGCTGCAATCTCGTTGACCATACAAAATCTAGCTCATGCAGGAGATCATATCATAGCTTCTAAGACAATCTATGGAGGTACCTACAATCTTCTTGGAAGGACTTTCCTGGAAAGTGGTATTCAAACCACATTCTTTGATGTAAACGACTACGAATCTTTGGACCGGGCGTTTACCGAAAGAACTAAGGCAGTTTTTATTGAGAGTATCGGGAACCCAAATGCTAATCTTGCCGATATTCAGAAAATTGCTGATATTGCACATGCTCATAAAGTCCCATTGATAGTGGACAATACTTTTGCTACACCGTTTCTTTTGAAACCCATCGTTTTTGGTGCCGATATTGTTGTTCATTCTGCAACCAAATTCATTGGTGGTCATGGCACGTGTATTGGTGGTGTGGTAATTGATGGAGGAAAGTTTGATTGGGAAGCTTCTGGAAAATTCCCCTGGCTGGTAGATCCCGACCCAAGCTATCACGGTATAAGCTATACACGCGATGTAGGACAATTAGCATTTATTACACGTGCTCGTGTTATATTGCTCCGCGATTTTGGTGCAGCTCTGAGTCCTTTTAATGCATTTTTGTTCCTGCAGGGATTGGAAACATTATCGCTGAGGGTAGAGCGTCATATTCAAAATACGCTTGCGATTATATCGTTCCTTTCTCAGCATAAAAAGATAGAAAAAGTTCATCATCCATCACTTCCTTCAAATCCAGCACACATGCTCTATAATCACTATTTGCCTAAGGGGGGAGCCTCGATCTTTACGATAGTCGTTGCGGGGGGAGCTGAAGGAGCAACTCGTTTCATCGATCGTCTCCGAATCTTTTCTCTTCTTGCGAATGTTGCAGACGTAAAATCTCTTGTCATTCACCCTGCAAGTACTACACACGCTCAAATGACTGAGCATCAATTACTTGAAGCTGGTATAGAACCAGGAACTGTTCGTCTGTCAGTAGGAACTGAGCACATTGAAGATTTGCTTGCTGATCTTGCACAAGCTTTAGAAGACTAGGAGGTAGGGCTGTGCCAGTAAAAATTTCGGATGCTTTACCTGCACGGAGTATTCTTGAAGAAGAAAATATCTTTGTGATGACCGAGAAGCGTGCGGTGAGTCAGGATATTAGACCTCTACGATTGGTAATTCTTAATCTCATGCCTCTCAAGACGAGTACAGAAACTAGTATTCTCAGACGACTTTCCAATACGCCTCTACAGATTGAAGTAGATTTTCTCAGAACTGCGACCTACACGTCGCGTCACGCATCTGCTGCCTATTTGGAGGAGTTTTATAAGACTTTCGATGAAATCAGAAAATCCTCATACGATGGGATGATTATCACCGGTGCTCCAGTAGAAACTATGGATTTCGAAGATGTTGAGTATTGGCACGAGTTGTGTGACATTATGGAATGGGCTTCAAATCATGTATTTGCTAATCTTTTCCTCTGCTGGGGAGCTCAAGCTGGACTGTATTATCACTATGGAATAGAGAAATATCCGCTGGAGAAGAAAATGTTTGGAGTGTTCGACCATAACGTACTTGTTCCGAACACCTCCCTTCTAAGAGGATTTGATGATATTTTCAGTGCTCCACATTCTCGCCATACTGAAGTAAGAGCTTCAGACATTGAATCGATTTCTGATTTGGAGATTCTTGCCGCCGGTGAAGAGGCGGGACTCTATATTGTTGTGAGCAAGGACAACAGACAGGTTTTCGTGTTTGGGCATCCCGAATATGAAGCACACACATTAGATCAAGAATTCAGACGTGATGTTTCCCGAGGTCTTTCCATCGATATTCCTAAAAATTATTATGTAAAGGATACCCCCTCACTAGGTCCTCGAGTGACGTGGTACTCACATGCTCAGTTGCTCTATACTAACTGGCTCAACTATTTTGTGTATCAGACAACGCCGTTCGACCTCAATTTACTGCCCGAAAACCATGCAAAAAAAACATCTCCGGCGGCTCCATCACGAATTATCCCATAATTGAAGCGGATACAGAAAGAACCTATTAGGAAATTGACTTTAACATAAATTTTTCATTACTTATTTGACAAATTCCGAATCAGTGCAGTACTATGTAGTTACGACTAATTAATAAGGAGTTACATGATGCTAATATTGATTTCCGATTCGTTCGATGCATCGTTACCTCAGTCACTTGAACCATTTGGTGAGGTGACTCAGGATACAAACCGTCTAGCAGAGGCTGACGTTGTTTTAGTACGAAGCAAGACTAAGTGTACAAAGGAGTATATTGATTCAGCAAAGAATCTTAAACTCATTATTCGAGGTGGTGTTGGTCTTGATAACGTTGATCTTGAATATGCAAAGAGCAAAGGCGTAATAGTACGTAATACTCCAAAAGCTTCAGCGATTGCTGTTGCTGAGCTTGCTTTTGCACTCATGATTTCTGTTCCGAATCATCTAGTTGAGATGCATAATGGAATGAAGCAAGGTGAATGGTTGAAGAAAACCAAGCGAACGGAGTTATATGGTAAGACACTTGCTCTACTGGGAATCGGTAATATTGCTTCAAAACTCGCCGAACGGGCAAAGGCTTTTGGCATGCATGTAGTTGCGTATGACAAATATGTAAAAGAGAGTCCTTTCGCAACGATGATGGCTTCTCCTGAACTTGCTGTTCGAGATGCCGATTATATTTCGCTTCATCTACCGCTTACTGAAGAAACTCAAGGAATGGTGTGTAATACGCTATTGCGTTCCTGTAACAAAAAGCCGGTGGTGATAAATACAGGTCGTGCACTTTGCGTGGATGCTGACTGTATTTTGAAAGCGTTAGAAGATGGAACTATTTCCTGGTATGCAACCGACGTTTATCCTAGCGATCCGCCACCTGCAGACTATCCACTACTCAAGAGTGATCGAGTCACTTTAACACCGCATATCGGAGCTAATAGTGAAGAGAACTTATTAAGAATCGGTGATGAGGTATGTCTCATTATTGATGAATTGGTAAAGGGAGGTTCTTTATGAGTCGAAAGAAAAACTTCTTTGCAGGTCCTTCAGTCCTTCCTATGGAGGTTCTTGAACAATTGCATGCCGATTTACTTGATTACAAGGGTTCTGGTCTTTCCATGGTTGAAGCGAGTCATAGGGGAGAGCCGTTCGAAGGGATGTATCATGAATGCCTCAGCTTAATTCGAGAGCTCATGGGAATTCCCGATAATTATGATGTCTTTTTTCTTGGTGGCGGAGCAACGTTGCAGTTTTCCATGATACCTATGAATTTTCTCAGACCAGGAACTGTTGCCGATTATATTAAGAGTGGTACATGGGCGAACAAGGCTACCAGTGATGCAAAAAAAATCGGTGATGTGCATCTCTACTATGATGGTACCGATACGAAATTTACCTCTCTTCCCAATCCAAAAAGTGTAAAACCATCCGATAATTCTTCTTATCTCTATCTCTGTTCAAACGAAACCATTGGCGGAATTGAGTGGCAGGATTGGCCTGACACTGGAGATGTACCGCTCATCGCTGATATGTCGAGTGATTTATTGAGCAGACCTGTCCCTGTTGAGAAATTTGCTATGATTTATGGTGGAGTTCAGAAAAATCTTGGTCCTGCGGGTGCTACTTTGGTTATTTTACGTAAAGATATGCTGGAACGCCAGAATAATAATCTCACCGCGTATCTTGATTATAAATTACATGCAGAGGGTGAAGGACTCTATAATACGCCACCGGTATTCTCGATTTGGGCTGTCAAACTGGTCCTCGAATGGGTTAAGAAGAACGGAGGTGCTGTGGGAATGGCAAAACGTGCCGCGCTGAAGTCTTCCATAATCTATGATGCAATTGACAATAGTGATGGGTATTATCGTAGTCCTGTGGATCCAGCCTATCGTTCAAAAATGAATGTGGTTTTCCGCATGGAAAGCGAGGAATTGGAGAAACAATTCTTGGCTGAAACGAAAGCCGCGGGAATGCTTGGTTTGAAGGGGCATAGAAGTGTAGGGGGGTTACGAGCCTCCATTTACAACTCATTGCCAGTTGAAGATGTTCAAGCTCTAGCAGATCTTATGAAAGAATTTCGAAGAGTGAGAGGATAATGAAGAAAATTGATGAAACGAACAAAGCAATTATCAAACAGTTGGCAGATGGAAGAAAAGCCTACAGTGCCATAGCAGATGAACTTTCCATCACTGAAAACACAGTAAGAGCTCGGGTAAACAAACTCATCGAAGAGGGTGTGCTGCAGATAAGCGGTTTGATTAATCCAGAAGCAATTCCTGGGTTACAGGTCATTATGATGGGTGTAAAGTTGAAAACACTTGATTTAGGACGTAAAGCAGAGGAATTTTCCCGTTTGCGTGGTGTTGTGTCTGCCGTAGTTGTAACTGGACGTTATGATTTAATTGTTCAAGTACTGCTCGGAGAAGATGAAGGATTAAGTCTGTTGGATTTCTTCAAGCGAGAACTTGCCAAAGTATCTGAGATACTTGAGGTTGAAACGTTCGTTGTGTATCAATCACATAATTATCGAGTACCCTTTATTCTATAAGGCGTACTAAGCATATGCTGTAATCCTACACCGGGGGTTTCACTCCGGTGTAGGTACTGTATCTCCTAATGATTCCCATCTTCCTCAATACTTTTTTGCTTAAACCTTGAAAATAGCAAATATTTTTGTGAAATATAATAGATAATGATTTATATAATAAGGATTAACGAAAAAAATTAAAAAAATTGGTTGACAACTCATGTTTGTCCCCCCATAATTAGGTATGTTTCAACAAATAAACGAGCGTTCAAATAATGAAACACCTTACCAGCTCGCAACAACAGTGATGAAAGCTTTTCATCTCTTAGAATTTATTTCTGAGAACCAACCTGTGCAACCACCAACGATGTGCAAAGGGTTGGGTCTGACGCGTGCTAATCTACATCGATTACTGTATACGCTTGTATGTCTTGGATATGTTGAAAAATCACGAATTGGGTATCAGGTTTCATTAAAGCTTTTTCAGTTGGGCAGCACGGTTCCAATAAAAGAACAGTTACGCGAATCTGCAAAAACAAGGATGTACGATCTTGAGCGTATTGCAAAAGAAAATATTTACCTTACTGTTCTTTATCATGACATGGTTATTGCAATAGAAGAGGTTAAAAGTTCGCATACGGTAGTACTAAATCCTGATGTTACGTATACGTATCCTGTGAATGCTTGTGCTTCAGGTAAATTATTACTTTCTACGTTGTCTGAAGAGGCTTTGGATTTGTATCTGGAGAACGTTATTTTTATCCAGAAGACGCCGAGAACCTGCATGGATAAAGTTGTATTCAAGCAGTTGGTTCGTGAGGCTGGAGAGCGAGGTTATGCAAAAGAGATGCTGGAGTTTGGCAATCATCTCAATAGTATAGCGGCTCCCTTATACAATCGTGATGGTGAAGTAATTGCGACTATAGCAATTTCCGGTCCGTCAATGCGATTGACCGAAGAGAGAATGGAAGAACTGATTTCTCCGTTGCAAAAAATCGCATCGGAAATATCAGATTCTATGAGGTATAACAACAAGACCCCTTCCCGGTAGTAACCGGAGATGCTGGGCAAAGGAGAATTGATATGGATAATGAAAAGATGTTTGAAGAAATGTCTCTGCAAGGTGCTCCCAAAATTAACATGGTACCACCAGGACCAAAATCAAAAGAGATTTTGGAATTTCAGGCTGCAAATGAAAGTTCAGCTGTTTCGTATTCTAAGGGTATGCCAATGGCAGTTGCTCGTGGAAAAGGTGCTACTTTAGAAGATGCAGATGGCAACATTTATATTGATATGTTCAGCGGAGCAGGAGTTATGGCTTTAGGTCATGGACACCCGGAAGTATTAAAAGCAGCTCACGAGCAGATTGATAAAGTTACTCATACATTGGATATTCCTACAGAAACAAGAGTTAAGATGGTACAGGCTCTTCGCAAAGTACTTCCTAAGGAATTGACTCGTGTGTTCTTTGGTGGTCCTACTGGATCGGATGCTGTTGAACAGGCAATCAAATTGGCAAAGTACAACACAAAGAGAAATGGTATTATTGCATTCGAAGGCGCATACCATGGTATGACCGGTGTTTCTCTTGCATTGACTACCGATAGTGGTCATAGAGATGGTGTTGGTCAGCTGGTTCCAGGTATCCAGTTTATTCCGTTCCCATACACATATAGAAACCCGTTCGGCTGCCCCGATGAAAATGTAGATATGCAGGCAGCTGATTACCTTGAAAGAGTTCTGGAAGATTCCCACTCAGGGTATTCACTCCCAGCAGCAGTTATTCTTGAATCTGTACAGGGTGAGGGCGGAACAATCATTCCTTCAAAACGATTCCTACAACGCGTTCGCGAAATTACCAAGAAGCATGGCGTCTTGATGATTTGTGATGAAATCCAGGCCGGATTGGGAAGAACTGGTAAGATGTTTGCATTTGAACATGGAGATATTGTTCCAGATATCATTACTATGAGTAAGGCGCTTGGCGGAATTGGATTCCCCATCAGTGCGATTGCATACCGAGAAGAGTTGAACACCTGGCCAACAGGAAAAACCATTGGTACTTTCCGTGGAAACATGATTGCTTTCGCTGCTGGAGCTACCGCTCTCAACTGGATGACTGAACACAAGATTCCAGAAAGAGCTGCTGCTTTAGGCGAGAAAGCTTACAAGAAAATGAAAGAAATGGAGAATAAGTACGACATCGTTGGCGAAGTCAGAGGTATTGGTCTTATGCTAGCTGTTGAGATGGTTACTGATTCTGCTTCAAGAAAGCCTGATGCAGCTACTGCAAAGAAGATCCGTAAATATGCTCACCAGAGAGGTGTCATGATTGAAGTTGGCGGTCACCATAATAACGTTGCACGTCTGCTTCCCCCATTGGTAATCCCTGAGAATTATCTCATGAAAGGTATTGATATTATTGAAGGTGTAATAGCAGATCTACAAGCTGGAAAGCTTGAGTAGTTTCTAGGAGGAAAGTAATATGGCTAAAGAATATACAGTTGCAGTAGTTGGGGCTCTCGGTGTCGTTGGTACCGAGATGATCTCCACATTGGAAAGACGGAATTTTCCTGTTAAGGAGCTTGTACCTCTTGATGTTGCATCACAGGTAGGAAAGGAAGTTACCTTCAAAGGAAAGAAATGGGCTGCTAAAGAGGCGAAGAAAGGTGCTTTCAAGGGCGTAGATATCGCAATTTTCTCAGCCGGTGGTGATGCTAGTGCTGTTCTTGCACCCATTGCTGTCGAAGAGGGTGCGATAGTTGTTGATAATAGTTCTCAGTGGAGAATGGATCCCAACTGTCCATTAGTTATACCCGAAGTAAATCCTCAGGATTTGGATTGGCACAAAGGAATTATCGCAAATCCTAACTGCTCAACCACTCAGATGCTCGTTGCGCTGAAGCCACTTCATGATGCAGCAAAAATCAAGCGTGTTGTCGTTTCTACTTACCAGGCCGTTTCCGGTTCCGGTAAGAAAGCTATTGATGCACTGTACACAGAAGCAGAAGAGTATCTCAAGGATGGAAAAGTTTCTAAGCCGAGAGCATATAAAAAGCAGATTGCTTTCAATGCAATTCCTCATATTGATGTGTTTCAAGAGGGTGGGTACACAAAGGAAGAGTATAAGATGGTTAATGAAACCAAAAAGATGCTCGATCCCAGTATTGAAGTAACCGCTACATGTGTCAGAATTCCTGTCTGGTATGGCCACTCAGAGTCAATCAACATTGAGACTGAAAGAAAACTTTCTGCTGAAGAGGCAAAAGCAATTCTCTCGAAGGCAGAAGGGATTAAGGTTATTGATGATCCCAGCAATGAAGTATATCCAACTCCGCTTGAGAGTAATGATGAAGACTTGACGATGGTTGGAAGAATTCGAGAAGATTTTACGATTGCTAATGGTCTGAATTTCTGGTGTGTATCGAATAATATTCGAAAGGGTGCAGCATTGAATGCTGTGCAAGTTGCAGAAACTCTCATTAAGAGGAACCTGGTATAGTCTATGAAAATAAAAGAAGTTGTCAAACAGCATACCGAGGAACTTGTAGCGTTACGGAGAGATTTCCACGCTCATCCAGAGTTGGGTTTTCAAGAGTTTGCTACTTCCGATAAGATTGTTAACTACCTTCGCGGTTTGGGGCTCAAGCCCCAGACCGTGACTAAAACTGGTGTAACTGCTCTACTTACCGGTAAGAGTGATCAAGGACCGGTTCTGCTCATGAGAGCCGATATTGATGCTCTTCCCGTGGAAGAACAGACAGGACTTCCGTTTTCTTCAGAAGAGAAGGGGGTAATGCATGCATGCGGTCATGATGCTCATATGGCAATGATGCTGACTGCAGCAAAAATTCTTACCTCCCTTCGAGATTCATTCGATGGAACGATTAAATTTGTCTTTCAGCCGAATGAAGAAATTGCTGGTGCTCAGCAAATGATTGATGATGGTGTTCTGGAAAATCCGAAAGTAGACGCAGCTATGGGAGTACATATTTGGACTCCATTACCAAGTGGTACACTAGGTGTGAAATCAGGTGCGGTTACTTCCTCGATGGATGTCTTTAAAGTCACTATTAAAGGGCGTGGCGGTCATACCGGTTACCCCGATAGTGCTGTTGATCCGGTAGTTTGTGCCTCTGCGGTTGTACAACAGGTACAATCAATTCAAACACGGTTTATCAGTCCGATGAAACCGATCGCCCTTATGTTCGGGCGAATCGCTGGTGGAACAAAGAACAATATCATTCCCGATAGCGTTGAACTTGAGGGAACAATTCGTTACCTGTTCCATACAAAACCCGGTAATCCCGACAATCCTACCGACAAGTTTACACAAATGGTTACCGATATCTGCAAGGCGTATGGTTGTACGTGTGAGTTTGATTTTAATCATGAAAATGATGCAGTAATTAATGACTCAACCATGACTGCCCTCGCATATGATGTTGCCAAGAAGATAGTGGGAGAGGATAATGTAGTTGAACATGCTTCAATGGCATGTGAAGATTTTGCTGCATTTGGAGAGCATGTTCCAGCCGTATTCACCTTCGTCGGTACGGCAAGCGAAAAAGCGAAAAGTACCTTCCCACACCATAATCCTTGGTTTACCATCGACGAAGAAACGTTACCGATTGGTGTTGAATTCCTTGTTGAATCCGCGTTGCGGTTCTTCTCAGGAAAGAAATAGCAGTCCAAAAAGTATAGAGGTGGATGGAGGCTGCCTTTATACGAAACAATTCAATCATATGCGATTGCCAAAGGCGGTCGCGTGAGAAATTTTTCAGGAGGTTTACATGAAAAATCGTATCGTATTGTTGGCGCTGATTATTGCGCTGATCATGCCTGCTGCAACTCTGTTTGCTCAAGGTGGAGCGGAAGCACCTGCAGCAGCAGACCAGACATGGAATGTTCGCATGCCAAGTGCCGAGGTTGAAGGCGACCCAATGACTGTTTGGGGCCGAGAGTTTGCTGAGTACATGAAAGCGGAAACTGACGGCAAATTCAATGTTGAAGTTTTCCCTTATGGCACACTTGGTGAAAACCGCGACATTAATGAGTTGGCTCAGCTTGGCGTTGTAGAATTCGTTTTCTCTGACTACGGTTGGATTAGCTCCTTCGTCCCTCAGGCAAACGTACTTGCACTTCACTACATTTGGCCCTACGAAAATTTGGCTGAAGTACTTGACTGGGTTGTAAGGAATGGTGAATCGTTCAAGCTGCTTCGTGCTAAATTTGAGCAGAATGACTTGATTCCTCTCGGCATCTTCTTTGAAGGTTGGCAGTGGCTTACCAGTAAGACTCCAGTTAGGGGACCAGAAGATTTGGTTGGACTGAAGACCCGTATCATGGGTTCTGAGATGCTTACTCGTGACTACCGTGCTTATGGTATTGTTCCTACTCCACTCGCCTATGGTGAAATCTATAGTGCATTGCAGACTGGACTTATTGATGCACAGAGTCAGCCAATGTTTGCTAACTACAGTATGGGATTTTATGAAGTTGCAGATCACTTTGTACAGCTATGGGCAGAACCCTTCTTAGGTATCCCTGCTGTTAACAAAGCTTTCTTCGAATCACTTCCTAAAGAATACCAGGATATGATCAAGAACTACTGGCTCGACAAGATCAAGCCAAGTGCAGCTTGGGTCGATGCTAACAACGAGAGAATGAGAAAGAATATTGAATCTTCTCGTCCTTCGGTTACATTTACCGAGTTTAATGATGATCAGATTGCACACTTGCGCAATTTGGCAGCAACAAAAGTCTATCCTAACTTCCCAGAAGTTGGTGGAGCGGGATCTGCTGAGATTCTCAAAGCTTTGCTTGCCGACATTGAAAAGGCAATCGTAGCTGTAGGGAAATAATTGTACATATTACTCGACGGTTTCCTGGGCATTTCCTGCTCAGGAAACCTCCAGTAATTAAACCTCAATAAAGGTAAATACCATGAGTAAATCACAAAAAGATACACAAGAAGGTACTATGAACACCTTCAAAAAAATTGGTAAGTATCTTTCATTATTCATTGATAGATTTGAAGTTACTATTCTAGCAGGTAGTACGGCTTTTCTTGCTATTCTGCTCATAATCAATGTTATTGCAAGAAACTTCGCCCAAGGAATTTATTACGCAGAGGAAGTTTCTAAGCTCTTCGTAATACTAATTACATTCACTGGTACTAGTTTCGCTGTTCGTAAAGCTCGTCACATTCGTATGGGTGCAATTTTGGAACTCTTGCCTACAAAAGTAGAGAAGGTACTTGTCATTTTAATTAGTATTGTCAGTGCCATTGTCATGTTCGTTTTAGCGTATCACGCTTTCAGTTATATGAATAATCTCCGTATTCGTGAGACTAAGACTGAAGCCTTAGGGGCTCCTTACTGGTATTTCATAATTATTGCTCCAATAGCATTATTCACTTCCGGAGTGCAGTACGTCCGAACAATTTTTAAGAATTTTAAAGAGAAGGATGTTTGGCTCTCTCCTGAACAACAAAGTGAATTTGAAGATGAAGTTACCATGATGGAGAACGTGATGGCAGAGTCAGATGTTGATGCGTATGTAATGAAGGAGAGCAAATAATGGGTATAGTTGGATTAGTAATGATAGCAATGTTACTGATGGGATTCCCATTTGTAATTACTCTCATAACTCCGCTGATGGTATACCTCGGTATAGAGATGCCTCTCGTAAATCCGCAGGTGATCATTCAGCAGATGATTAACGGGTTCGCTGCTCCTTCATTGGTTACTGTACCAATGTTTATTCTGGCTGCGAACATCATGACGTCCGGTAAAGCTGCTAACCGACTGGTGGATATGATCCGCGTATTTGTGGGGCATATCCCTGGCGGGTTAGCCATAACGACAAATGCATCATGTACGCTGTTTGGAGCTGTTTCAGGCTCGACTCAGGCTACAGTATCTGCAATTGGCGGTACTATGCGTCCTATGTTGCTTAAAGCTGGTTACTCCAGTTCATTTTCACTCGGTCTGATTATTAATGCGAGTGATATTGCACTCCTCATACCGCCATCGATTGGATTTATTGTATATGGAGTAGTTACAGCAACATCAATCGGGAAGTTATTCTTAGCAGGAATTGGACCTGGAATATTAATTTTTATTTTGTTCTCTATTTATGTCTTCTTCTATTCAAAGCTGAGAAATATCGCAATCTTAGAGAAGGCTTCTTGGGCTGAACGCAAACAGGCTCTAAAAAATGGAGCTCCGGTTCTTGGATTCCCCTTCATTGTTGTTGGTGGTATCTATGCTGGGTTATTCAGTCCAACTGAAGCTGCAGCTGCAGGTGTTGCCTATGGTTTGATTCTTGAAACCCTGTTGTATAAGACCATGACATGGAAGAAATTTGTTCAGGTTCTGCTTGATGCTGGTATTGTTACCGGTGTTGTGTTCATCCTGGTTGGTTCAGGTCAGGTGTTCTCTTGGATGATCAGCTTCCTGAGAATTCCTCAACAGATTATGCCAGCGATTATTGGCACCGATCCTACACAAATACAGTTGATTATTGTAGTCGTTATTGCCTACTTCGTTGCCTGTATGTTTGTAGACCCTATCGTAGCTATCTATGTTTTAAGCCCAATTTTCCAACCGTACGTAGTTTCGACTGGAATTGATCCAGTTCTGCTTGGAACCCTCATTGTTCTGCAGGCTGCTATTGGTTCCGCGACTCCACCATTTGGTTGTGATATATTTACGGCTCAGTTGATATTTAGAAGGCCCTACTTTGAGGTAATTAGGAAAATATTCCCATTCATTGGGTTGTTAATCCTTTCTACAATTTTAATTATTGCTTTCCCTCAAATTGCTTTATTCCTTCCTCAGGCAGCTGGGATTTAACGTAAAACGGAGAACATATGCAATATTTTGTACATCCGGGACAAGTAAGTTATGGAGAATCGATAGGAATTCTTTTACTGGAGAATTATGCTCCTTTTGTTCCTGGAGACACTGCAAATGCTACAAGTTATCGGTACCCGGTACGATTCTTACGGGTGCCGGGGCTTTCTGTTGAACGGATTTTTAATCATGACCTAAGCATGTATGAGGTTGTAAAAGCTGCAGCCGAGGAGCTGAAACGAGAAGGAGTACGAGCAATTACCGGTGATTGCGGGTTTATGGCAATTTATCAACAGCGTCTGGCTGAGGATATTGGTATTCCTGTATTTCTTTCTTCGTTACTCCAGCTGTCATTTATGGGGTTAATAACTGGAGCAAATTCTCCCATCGGTGTAGTGACAGCAAACAGTAAATCACTTACAGATGAAGTTTTGATTGGTTGTGGAATTTCGGAAAGTATTCGCGAGCGTATTCGCATGACAGGACTGGAAGATTGCGAACATTTCGTTGATGCAGTTTTTAAAGAGACAGGCATGCTCGATACAGACATTGTTCAGGCAGCTGTTGTAGAGAGAGCAAAAAAGCTTCAGAAATCGAATCCCGATATGGGATCAATTTTGCTTGAATGCAGTATGCTTCCCCCCTACGGTCGTGCAGTACAAGAAGCTACCGGTCTACCAGTATTCGATTATATTACGATGATTGACTATGTGCATGCGACTTTAGTGAAAGAATTATTCCACGGGCACATGTAGAAATAGGTGTAAATCAGAGGCAAGGAGGTTATGAATGCCAGTATTTACAAGAGAAGAGTATCTTGAGCGGATTGCCAATACTAAGAAGGCTATGCAGGAAAAGGGCATAGAATTGTTGTTAGTCAGCCATCCGGCAAACATGAATTATCTCACTGGATACGATGGTTGGAGTTTCTATGTTCACCAGTGTGTGTTGGTCTCTCTCGATAAAGAAGAACCACTCTGGATTGGTCGTGGAATGGATGCAAATGGATGCCGAATCACCAGTTTCCTAAAAAACGAAAATATTTATGAATATGCAGACAATTATGTACAATCCTTGGAGCGCCATCCGATGCATTTTGTCTCCGATATTATTAAAAAGTATGGTTGGGATAAGAAGACAATTGGTTTAGAAATGGATCAGTTCTATTTTACAGCACAATCCTATGTGGAATTAACCAAGAGCCTTCCAAATGCAAAATTCGCTAACGGCAACGCATTAGTAAACTGGGTACGAGTAATTAAGTCCCCAGCGGAATTGGAAATGATGCGTCGTGCAGGTCAGATTGCAGTAAAAGTGATGGATGCTGCAAGAAATAATATCAAGGTCGGTGTGCGTGAATGTGATGCAGCTTCCAAGATAGTTGAAGCTCAATATGCCGGGACTAGTGAGTACGGTGGTGATTACCCGGCAATCGTACCTCTTATGATGGCAGGAGAAGCAACAAAAACTCCTCACCTCACCTGGTCAGATAAAACCTTCAAGAAGGACGAAGCTGTTCTTTTAGAGCTCACTGGAGCCTATAAGCACTATCATGCTCCTATCGCTCGAACAATTTTCCTTGGTGAAAACCCACCACAACTCATGAAAGACACAGCCGAAGTAGTTATGGAAGGACTTCAGAAGACCCTTGAGTGGATAAAGCCGGGAGTTACCTCTGAAGGAATCGAAGCTAAGTGGCGCGATGCTATTAGTCATTCAAAAGTGGTTAAGGAATCCCGTCTTGGATATTCAATCGGAGTCAACTATCCACCGGATTGGGGCGAACATACCATCAGTCTTCGACCAGGAGATAAAACTGTCATCAAGCCTAATATGGCTTTACATCTTATTCCTGGTATTTGGTACGATGATGTCGGGTTCGAAATCGATGCTTCTATCTATATCACTGAAGATGGATATAAGTCGTTCTACGATTACCCAATCGATATAATTTATAATAAGTATTAAGATGAAAGAAACACACGTATTACCGACTATTGCAGATGTCTGGACGGCTGCCGGGAGAATTTACCCGGTAGTCTCTGAGACTCCTATTGTCGAGTCTCCGCAGGTGGCAACACTTGCGGGGGCTTCTTCTATTGGATTGAAGCTAGAGTTATTGCAGCCTACCGGTTCATTTAAAGTGCGAGGAGCCACCAATACGATTCTCTCACTCTCAGATGAGGAAAAAGTACGCGGAGTTATTACCTTCTCTACAGGAAATCATGGTCGTGCAGTCTCATATGTTGCACATCAGGTTGGTGTGAAAGCCATAGTCTGTTTATCGAAACGAGTCCCTCAGTATAGAGTTGAAGCAATAAAAGAGTTGGGAGGAACTCCCGTGGTGTATGGGAATTCTCAGGATGAAGCTGAAGATCACTACCTTGAGTTGAAAGATAAGGAAGGCTATGTTCCTGTAGTTCCATTCGACGATCCAAGGGTAATTGCTGGTCAGGGGACTATTGCTCTTGAGTTACTCAGACAGCGGCCGGAAGTCGACACTTTGCTTGTTCCACTATCAGGTGGTGGCTTGTTGGCTGGAATAGCTATGACTGCTAAATCATTAAAACCTTCTATCCGAATTGTAGGTATATCTATTGACCGTTCTCCAGCGATGTTGGAGAGCCTTAAACTTGGCAAGCCTGCCGATGTTGAAGAAAAAGATACACTTGCTGATTCTTTACTAGGTGGAATTGGACGTGAAAATAAATACACAATGGAGCTGATTCAGTCTTATGTTGATGAACACGTTGTTGTTACAGAAGATGATATAGAACGAGGAATGCACTATATATTTTCCAATCATGGGATTATTGCTGAAGGAGCCGCCTCCGTTGGGATAGGTGCTTTACTAGGAGGAAAAGTCGATGTTTCCGGTTGCCACGTAGTCATGCCGCTTACGGGAAGAAATGTCGATGTACAAACCTACCTTTCAGTAATCAATAAGGGAGAAAAAGTATGAGTAACGGTATTGTAGTACTGTCTGAACAGGAATTACGCAAATTTGTAAAGTTAGATATGGAAGTAATTGAACAGGTTGAAGTGGGGTTTGCTTCCCTTGCAGAGGGTAAGGCGACGGTTCCACCTATCATGATGTTGCCGGTACCTGAGAAAAATGGTGAGGTGGACATCAAGAGTGCATTCATTAAAGGCCTGCCGAGTATGGCTATAAAAATTGCTTCAGGATTTTTCCAGAATCCTGATATCGGCCTCCCTTCTCAGAGTGGCCAAATGCTTGTTGTGAGTGCAGAAACAGGATTTTTAGAAGCAGTTTTGCTTGATAATGGATACCTCACGCAAGTTCGTACAGCTGCTGCTGGAGCAATTGCCGCAAAATACTTAGCACCAGACGGGGTTGATACTGTTGGTGTTGTAGGTTGTGGTGTTCAAGCACGGTATCAGATGGAAGCTCTTATGTTGGTAAAACCATATAAGAAGATAGTGATGTACAGTATTGACTCAGAAGAACGCAAGCAGGATTTTGTACAAGACATGAAAAAGCGATTGAATGTAGAGGTAGTCAGTGCAGCAAGTGGAGCTGAAATGGCTGCAGAGTGCGGAATTATTGTTACTACTACTCCTTCAAGAAAAGGCTATTTTGAAGCTGACTGGGTACATCCTGGTCTGCATATCACCTCCATGGGAAGCGATGCTGAAGATAAACAGGAGCTGACTGGTGCAGTCTTTGGAAAAGCAGATGTCATTGCCTGTGATTTAAAAGTTCAAAGCTTCCGTCTGGGGGAGCTGAGAGGAGCCAAAGAGGCAGGATATGTCAATGAAAAGACAGCTGTACGGGAAATTGGTGAAATAATTAGAAGTGGCAAATCTGCTCGTACCGATGCATCGCAAGTTACTGTGTGTGACCTTACAGGGGTAGGTGTTCAAGATACCATGATTGCACTCATGGCATATGAAATTGCTAAGAGAGAGAAAGCAGGGATTGTTGTTCCTCGCTAGTCGGTCATGTGAAGGAGTTACGAAATGAAGAAACTCGTATTTTCAACAGAAGAATATAAACGAAGACTTAATTTGGTTAAAGAACGAATGGATCACCGGGGTATAGAATTGCTTCTCGTATTAGATCCAAGTCATATGAGTTATTTGACTGGCTTTGATGGCTGGAGTTTTTATGTGCATCAAGGTTTGATTATTGATCTTAAAGATCCAATGCCGCAGTGGTTTGGACGTGCACAGGATTCAAATGCAGCCAGAATGACAACTTACCTACCTGATGATCATATCTTCGGTTACAAGGATGAGTATGTGCAATCCAGGTATATCCATACCATGGAATTTGTTGCAGGGCTCATGAAGGGTAGAGGCAATACATTAGCTGTTGAGATGGATGGTTACTGGTTCAATGCAAAAATGTTGCTTACTTTGAATCGAGAATTGCCAAGTGTGAAGATTGTAGATGCAGAAAATCTTGTAGGGTGGGTCAAAACAATTAAGAGCCCGGCAGAGATTGCCTATATTCGTGAAGCCGGGAAAATTACTGAGTCAGCTATGACCTTGGCGATAGATTCAATAGCTCCCGGAGTATACGAAAAAGAGGTAGCTGCACTTGTATCTGCCCAACAGATTCGTGGTACAGAGACCTACGGAGGCGATTCTCCTGCAATTTTCCCGATTATTCCAAGTGCAGAACGAACCTCGACTGCTCACTTAACTTTTGATTCTGAAAGAAAATATCAAAAAAATGATGTGGTTCTTCTTGAGCTTGGTTCAGCTAGACATCACTATCATGCGCCACTATCCCGAACTGTTTTCATTGGGGATCCTCCAAAAGATTTACAACATGTTTCTGATGTTGTCGTGAGGGGTCTTCAGAAAACACTCGCCGGAATTGGACCGGGTATGATGGCGGAAGAGGTAGAAGCTCTCTGGAGATCCTGCTTAGTTGGAACGGGAGTAGAGAAACCTTCTCGAGTTGGATATTCATTCGGGTTGGCTTTTGTTCCTGATTGGGGTGAGCACACTGTGAGCCTGCGGCCTGGAGATAAATCTGTTCTTAAACCGGGAATGACAATTCACTTTATGCCGGGTATTTGGCTTGATACCTATGGGTTTGAATGTAGTGAACCATTCTTGGTCACAGAAACAGGATGCGAAAAGATAATTGAGTATCCAGAAAAATTGTTCATTAAATAATTGTTTTCTCGGTCATGATACTGGGAACTGGAAAGGGGAGATATATGGCACAAGGAAACGAAAAGTGGGTGTGCAAGTTTGGCGGAACTTCGCTGGCAAATGCAAAGCAGATAACGAAGGTACGTGATATTGTTTTTGCAGATGATAGAAGAAAGGTCATAGTAGTTTCAGCTCCCGGAAAGGAGCATAAAGAAGATACAAAGATTACCGATTTACTGCTCAATTGTCATAAGCTGGTTGAGCAGAAGAAATCCTATGATGAACCTTTTGCCATTATCAGACGCAGAATACATGAAATAGCAGATGCTCTCGGTGTTACGTTAGACATGGATAAGGAACTTGATGCTATCCATACTCGTCTAGCAACTGAAAAAACAGCAGATTTTGCAGGGAGCAGAGGTGAATATTTAAATGGTTTGATGATCTCCGAATTTTTCAAGGCAACTTTTGTTGATGCTGAGGATATTATTCGCTTAACTGAAGATGGAAGAGTAGACGAGGAGACATATGCTATAGCAGAGAAGAAACTTACGTCTATTTCGGGTCGAATAGTAATTCCTGGATTTTATGGAAAAGGTGCACACGGTGGTATTCAGACTTTCAGTCGTGGCGGTTCTGATATAACTGGAGCTATAGCAGCTCGCTCAATTCATGCAGATATATATGAAAACTGGACAGACGTTTCGGGGATTTATATTGCTGATCCGAGGATAGCAGAGAAAGCCGGGCCGGTTGCACAGTTAACTTATAGAGAAATTCGTGAGCTTGCGACTATTGGAGCAAGTGTTTTTCACGAAGATGCTATTGCACCGGTTCGTACTGTAGGTATTCCCATCAACGTGAAGAACACCAATAAACCAACTGATAAAGGTACCATAATTACCGCTACGAGAGATTTTCATAAAGACCATCTCGTGGGGGTTTCTGGAAAAAAACCGTATCGACGACTTGTTGTTGAGAAATTCATGCTTGATCGATACCCAGAAACAACAAAGATTGTAAACGAAATCATTGCTTCAAAAAAAATCGTATGTGATGTAGTGGTTGATGCTTTCGACACCTTGGTAATGTACCTTGCTTCGGAAGTAGGTGATGATGAAGCTCAGGCTCTTGTACAGGAAATAATCAAAAAGGCAGAGGTGGATATCTGTGAAATTTCTCAACCTTTGGTGCTTGTTGGCGTAGTGGGTGAGGGAATGGATCAGGAACCTGACCTCGTAGAAAAGATTTCTGCACAGATTTCTGCGTTAGGAGTCCCTATTACAATAGTCTCGGCAAGCCTTCCCATAAAAAGATTATTTTCCGTTCCACTCGAAGCCTATGGTACTACCATAAATTCAATTGTTGACTTGATTGTAACCGAATAGGACTGGATTTTCTCTCATTGTTACACAGCCGTTTTATCCTAAATGGATGAGCGGCTGTTTTACTGTACAATAGACTCATAATTGGATATTATGAGGTTCGGAGGATGTTATCATGGAACGTTTGGCAACAACTTATCTTGGAATGGAATTGAAGAATCCAGTGATTGTGGGCAGCTCTCCGCTGACATCTTCACTTGAAAAATTAAAAAAATGTGAAGACTCTGGTGCTGGTGCTGTTGTAGTAAAATCGATTTTTGAAGAACAGATAGACCACGATGCTGCAAAGATGATAAATCAGTCGGAAGGATTTGTTGTTCATGCCGACGGTGAGGATTTTTTACAAAGTGTCTCACGTAATTATTATATTGATGCATACCTCTCTTTGGTGGAGAAGGCAACCGATGCATTGGATATTCCCGTTATAGCAAGTGTTAACTGTAGAACTAAGGGCTCCTGGCTTGATTATGTAGAGCGATTTGAAGAGGTTGGAGCAGATGCTTTAGAGTTAAATTATTATATTTTACCTTCCGATTTTTCCAGAACTGCAAGCGAAATCGAGGAAGAATATTTTGAGGTTGTAGCAGAGGCACGGAGACGAGTTTCCATTCCCCTCTCGGTAAAAATGGGTGGTCATTTTACTGCACTCGCTCATGTGGTTAAACGATTTGACACCATGGGTGTCGATGGATTGGTGCTATTTAATAAATTTTACCAGCCTGATATTGATATTGAAAAGATCACCACCAAATCATCGATTGTACTGAGTAATCCAATTGACTATGCACAATCTCTGCAATGGACAGCACTGCTATCAGCGTATCTGAATTGTGATATTTGTGCTTCAACAGGAATACACTCTGGAGAAACACTTATCAAATTGTTACTTTCGGGGGCTAAAGCAGTTCAAGTCTGTTCTGCCGTGATGAAGTCCGGGCATAAAGTTATTAATGAGATGAATAAGACTCTCGTAGAATGGATGGATCGGCATCAGGCTGCATCTTTTGTGGATTTTAGAGGTAAACTCGCACATAAACGGATGGAAGATCCATCTCAGTGGGAGCGTGCACAATATATGAAGTCATTGAATGTGGAGTTCTAGGAATGGATACCGCCGAGTATAAAGACATAGCTCCTTATGAAGGACAGGATGTCATTGACGCAGTGAATAGAATTAAGGCCTATCCTAAATTTCTCAGTAATATGGCCGAAGTTCTCTATGCAGGCAATATCATTAAAACGAAGTGGAAAAGCCATCAGATGAAGGAGATGATTCCTCCATTACTTGATCAGGTCACATCGTATGAAGATTTTCAGCGTCTGATTACTGCAGGAATCTTCCTTCCCACTATTGAACGAAATTCAATGGATTCGTTTACCTTTAGCGGCCATGAGCATATAGATCCACACACTCCCTATTTATTTATCAGCAACCATAGAGATATCGTTCTTGACTGTGCTCTACTGGATTATGCTCTTATACAGTGTGGAATGTCTCCGTGTGAAATGGCGATTGGGGATAATCTTTTGGTCAACCAATTTACCACTGATATGTTCAAATTGAATGGGGGTGTTACAGTCAAACGTAATTTACCTCTCAGAGAGCAGTATATTGAGTCTCTTCGACTATCACGGTACTTTGTCGAGCTTATCACCAGCAAACAAAAATCGATTTGGGTTGCACAAAAAAGTGGTCGATCAAAGGATGGGATAGATAAGACAAATCCCGCCATTATCAAAATGCTCTATCTTTCCTATAAGTCCTCGGGAATTTCATTTTCCGAACTTATAAGGAAATGCAATATCGTACCTGTTGCAATCAGTTATCAGTATGACCCTAACGATATAAACAAAGGACGTGAAGAAGTCTCAAAAAAACTGTATGGAACGTATACCAAGAAGAAGTATGAAGATTTAGTAAATATGCTTCGTGGATTACGCCGGTTCAAAGGCAATGTTCACCTTCACTTTGGGAAGCCGATTTCCGGCGACTATCAACAAGCAGCAGATGTCGCTCATGAGATAGACCGACAAATTCATCTTGGATACAAGTTATGGGATACGAATTATTACGCCTATGATATGCTCCAGGGTCCTACTCGATTTACCGACAAATATGAATCATTGAATACCAAGAAATTTTTAGCACGGTATAAAGATTTATCTGAAGACTTGCGACGTGTAATTCTGCGTTCATATGCAAACCCGGTAGTGATGCAATTAGAGGCTCTAGGCTGGTAATTCATATGCCATATCCATATGCCAGATTTAGACTCTTAGGTATATGTGTGCTGATATGTTTGCTGAGTCTACTTGGATCGAGTTGTACACGTGAGCTGATCTCTATAATTTCAATAGAAATGCGACCCGTTGTATCGGTACATTATCGTACGGGGTTTGATTCCTATTTGGCTGAAGGTATGTCTGTTCTTATTTCTGTTGATGACATTGATAGTGATGCAAACTACCAGGTGACAGTCTCTGCTCCAGATGGTCAGATTACCTGGGAACAGATGGTGAGACCTTTCACAGAATCTGAACAATGGTTTCTTGGCCTTCCGCATGTAACGCTTCCTCCCGATTTTTCTTTGCCTCAGGGACAATGGAACGTTGAGGTTTTGGCCTCAGATGGAAGTCGAGTTGAAAAGACGTTTATCTACCAGAAATCTTTGGAGAAAATTTCTCTTGCTCAATTAGCGGTTGCTAATCTTCCCGAGTTAAACTGGGAAGAGGATGGGGAACAATGGAAATTATCTGGAGTTCCTCCACTAGAGGATGGTATCTGGTCATATCAATTTTTTAATCCTGACGGATTCATTATTCACACAACAGATTCACAAAAAATTGAAAACGATCCGCTTATTATGAAGGGAACTTTGATTGATAGAACACATCATATAGTTGGGATGCGTTATGATGAACAGATGGGAGTGTATCTCATGATGAGACAGGTGGTCAGAGAGTTCGACCAACAGACTGCCACAACTGTTGACGAGTAATTTCTACCACAAATGTACGACCATGGGGGCATACAGGATGTTCGAGTTTAAATACCTCACGGATGAGCGACTCAGCTGTGCTTTCATCAATTGTATCACCATCTTTTATTGCCGCGTGACAGGCAATAGTTGCGTAGAGTCGTTTTTCTAATTCTTGAGGAACCCCCACTGACTGGGAGCTGATAAAAGTTACTACCTGTTGCTCTATCGGTTTCCATACGGCTGGTATTGAATGTAGTTCCCATATCAAATCAGAAACTCGATGTAAATCCAAGCCATAATCACTATACCATTCTGCATGCTGTTGTAAAAATTCATCTACTGTTCGCTCAACTTCAAAGGAAAGTGGAACCATAAGTCGTTGGATTCCCCCATCTTTGCGGATTTGGTCGTACAGGATTCGCTCGTGTGCAGCATGTTGATCAATAAGATAGAGTGATTCATTACGCTGAACAACAAGAAAGAGATCAAAGATTTGACCGTAGTAAACAAAATCTACATTTGTATGAGCGGGAATAGTTCCAGTGTTTTTTTCTAAACGATCTTTAGCTAAAACTTCACGAGCTCGAGAAAACCAATCGCTGTCAGGTGGGAGTTCTGCTGTTAGAGAAGAATGATGGTTACTTTCAGTTTCCTCATGCTGCTGGTATGCAAGATCAGGTTGCTGACTCATGTGCTGATTTACATGTAATCGTGGTAAAGATTTTTTTATTTGCTGTCGGACCATGACGACTACTTGATGGTGGACTTCTGCCTTATTACGTAGTTTTACCTCTCGCTTTGCGGGATGAATATTAAAATCGACAAGTTCTGGATCCACTGTTACGAATAAATAACAGTAGGGGAAAGCTCCTCCCGGTAGTGATTCACCATACCCATAGGTTATTGCTTGAACAAGTGCATATTCCTCAATTGGGCGCCGATTAATGTAGATTTTCATATGAGAACGATCCGTTCTATAGCAGGCAGGTGTTGATGCAACTGCATAAAGGCTGAACCTGCCGGCATTATCCGATAATTCTGACATTTCTGATGGGATGACGTGTGAATCATTAGCTAATGCATCAAGTACCCTTTGCTTTGGAGTTGTTGCAGGTAAATCTACTTTCAACCTGTCACCATCATACATGCGAAATGAAATATTTGGGAGAGCAAGAGCTTTTTCCACAAGCGTATTTCGAATCATTGTACTCTCTGTTGCAGGTCTTTTAAGGAATAATCTTCGTGCAGGTATAGCAGAGAACAGATGTTCAACATCAATTTTGGTTCCCCGTTCCGGCCCTCCGGGAAATACAGGTTCTTCTCGTCCATTATCAACCACGATGGATGCTGGCGGATATTGCTGAAATCGGCTTGCGATAGTAACTTTTGCACTTGCAGCAATGCTGTAGAGAGCCTCTCCACGAAAACCCATGGTGGAAAGATTGTACAGATCATCTAATGAAGCAACTTTGCTTGTTGCATGGGACCTACAGCACAACGGGAGATCCTCAGAGGGTATGCCGACTCCGTCATCTATTACAGTTATCCGTTCAATCCCCCCTTCAACAATCTGCACCGTGATCGATGTTGCTTGAGCATCGATGGCATTGTCGATGAGTTCTCTCACCACCGAGGCTGGACGTTCAATGACTTCTCCGGCTGCAATTCGCTGAGCTACAAGGGGGTCTAGTAGATGTATGTGTTTCGTAATATCCATATGAGAGTGTATCAAATAACACCGCCCCTCACTAGAGGGACGGAATATCGGTATATTTCACGGCGTCTTTCTCTATTAGAAGAGATTAATATCAACACCGAGTGAGATAGTTGGACTAACAGCACCCAAAACCTCCTGCTGGTTCCATGAGCCCGCAACTGGAGAGAAAAGGGCGAGTGATGAGAGGGTGGCATTGAATGTTAACGGACCTTGTCCAACTGAAATGCCTGCACTTAGATAGCTTTCGGTACTTAACAGGAAATTCTTGGCTCGTGTGAGTAAATTATCACTGCCTGAGATGAGCACATCAACCGAATCTAAGAATCCCTTTCTGCTGTATGCCAGTTCCACGTCAAACCAAGAGAGATTGAGTGAGCCGGCGAGTGTCAGCATATCACGTGCGGTGTCTGGCGCAAATGGCGGTGAAAGTGGAAGATGATAGGAACCGGATACTGAGAATTTTTTCTTTTCAATTTTTGCTTCAATTCCAGCTGAGAATTCCTGAGAACCAGCGGGAGAAGCAAGGAGAGCCAGTATGTCTTTCTGATTTCTTGCGAATAATTCGTCGAACATGCCGTACGATAACGCTCCATTGTGGAGGGCGAAGTCCAAACCTAAACTAAAATCTTTTACCTTAAGTTTTAAACCACCTGCGAGAAGGTACGAATCGAAACGTTCCAAAATGGTTCCTGTTGAGCTCAGTAGATACTGTGAAAATCCATTTGCAGATGAATAATCCACTAACGTATATGCTGAAATATCCAACGCGAGTGTGGTGGATTGATTATCCACAATAGGAAGTATCATTCCAAATCCAGGCATGAGAGAAATTACATGGCCTGTAACAGTTGAGAAGGCGGGAATTCCAATCGCCGATAGAGAAAATTCTGCATTATATGATGTGAATGGCATGAGGGCTAGACGTATTCCACCAAGCTGAGTATCGGTAAGGTCGTTAAGGAACATATCTACATCAAAAACTTTTGTATTCAACTTAGCTCGTAAAGCAAGTGGACTTTCAAGGGTACTGTCGGGTATTGAAGAAACATTTCGTACTAATGAGCCCATTGAAACAATTTGATTTCTACTTATATCTAAGTAGAATAGATTTTCTTCTTTACCAATCAAAATATGATCAATCAGCGAGAAGGCATCGGTTACGGAATCATACACCTTACCTACAGTGCCTCCATATGAACTCCCGAATGCATATGGGGTGTCGTCATGCGTATAAAGTGAGAAATCTGCAGCATTCCAAGATACCTTTGGACCAATTCCAAAAGAGAGATTTTCTGTTGTAAAGGAAATTTTTGGATTTACCGTAACGTAATGCTCGTCTGTTGCTCCAGAAATGAATCTTCGTGTATAGGAGGAGCCAAGTGAGCCGCTGAACAGTCCAGGTTTCCCTAAGGCAACGGCGGTGTTTTCTTGTCGTGTAGCCTCTACAACATTACTCTTGCCGAGAGTAATAGTTGCACCAACATTCACTCGTGGAGTATATGCCGTTGTTGTGCCGACACGTACCCAAGAAATATCGCCAAAGAGCCCAAACAGGCCAGACCTATATCGCAAACTGAGGTATGGCTGACTTGCTTTCTCGAGAGTTCCTGAAAGAACGAATTCATATAGAGCAGAAGGAATAGTGGTTGCACTTAATAGATTTTCAAAGGATCGTAACATACCGACACGACGGAATCCTATTGCTCCTTGGAAGTGTGTACCTGAGTAGGTCGTTTCAATTGCAAAACGGTCTGCCGAAACGCCCGAAGCACCGTCTACAGTAACTATCTGAGTTAGGTCAGATGAGACTGGAATATCCCACGAGGTGGTAATTCCAAAACGATCACCCTGGTATCCTGCTTCAGCTGCAAATGTATAGAAAACTCCTGCATTAACATCGTACAACCGAGTAAAGTCGGTCATTTGACCCGAATACCGTGTTTGATTGAAAGATCCATAGGAGACCAATGGGTCTGTGCTATTCTGAACAGCTGCTGCAAGTCTGAAATTCCATTTAAGGGTTCTCATATCCAATCCGCCAGCAATGAGAAAATTGGGGAACATACTTTGAATATCATTACCTGAGGCATTATATATTGAATCGAAGCTGAAATTATGTAATGAAAGAGAAGTTGCGAACCCTAAGAATGTATCTAATCTAAGTTTTCTCTCATTTTTAAGTGTCCACTCTAAATCGAGTGCTGGGTATGCTGTCATGCGTCGTGACCGATTAGCGGTTATGATGGATGAAGCTCCAAGAGAGAAAGATGAACCGAACGTATAGGTGAGTCTGCCACCTCCAGTTTGAGATTTTCCTTCTAACCAGTTCGTCAGATAGAGATCATCGGCAAATATCTCTAGGTTTACTTTTCCGATTCTTGCATTACTGTACATGCCGAGATGTTCTTCATACGGGCCTGAGGCGACCTGCATCTTGTTTACCAACAATCTATTCCCAAACGAAATTGGAGTGGTATCGTCAATCGCTAGATAGAATGGATAATCTGGTTCACCGTACCGAATGTAGTCTATAACATGCATAACAGAACTTACAGTTCCTGCAATACCTGTCTCATCACTTATGTTTGAAACTGAATAACTCTGCGGATCAAAAAGACTGCCATCAGTGAGAAAGTACGCTTGTAATCCTATGGAAAATGCATTGCGGTGGAAGAACGGATTTATGGAGAGTCCCACTTTTGGAGTACTCGATCCTGTTATACCATCGCGTGAGACGGTAAATGAGGTTGAAATTCCCCATTCTGTTGAACTTTCTGCTGAATCGATTGAACTAGATACAATTCCTAATGGTTCTCGAATAGTTAACGCATCGGCAACAGCGGTTTCAGGTTGTGCCTGAACCTGAGACGACATTTCAACCTCCTGAGTTTGCGGTGTTGATTCAGACGGCTTTTTAAGGGCAGTAAACCGGGCTTTCTGGTTTTCTATGTATGTACGAACTGACGCATTTTCAGGAACTTGAGTTATGCCATAAAGTGAAGCCAAAACAGTCTGTTCGGGATTTTCAATATCTTCAACAGAGAGTCTTGTAGGATTGATTGACTCGATTTCGTCATTACGAACAGAAATTGTTACTATTCCAATACTTGAAAGCTCGGCACCGGCATGAACTATCACGGTTTCACCGACTATGCTTCCCTCTGCTGGTAAATTCGCCGCTTCTCCGGTAATTATCAGGTCAATCCCCTTTACCGATGATGCAATCTCTGTGGGTGTTACCGGGGCTTGCTGTGGCATATTGCCAAGGACTACGATGAAGTCAGTTTCTTCAGAAATCTGTGTAACAAGTCCCTTCAATTGATTAACAACTGCTTCTAGCTGGAATTCCGGGTCATCATACAGTGCAGCGGGGGGAATAGTGAGTCCAATTACACCAACAATGAAACCTTCTAAATCAAAAAGTCTATAGGGAGTGAATAGGTGATTACCTGCTGCATCCTGTACATTTGCTGCCAATACAGAAATTTGTGACTGAGTTTTAGCTATTTCTGCAGCCTCTTGTAAGCGATTATACCCGAATGCATAATCCTCAGGTCCCGGGGCTATTGCATCGTATTTAAGCATATCCAAGAGGACTGCTATTGATTCACCTGAAAATGCATTTGCGAGAGGTGTACCACTCATTGTATTACCGGCATCAAGTAGTAGATTACGATCAGAAACTTCACGGCCCCATTCGAGTAACGTTGCCAAGCGGGTAAAACCGATACTGTTATCATTTTCTATTGAGCCGCGAATATCATTGGTGTGAACTATATGCACATCAAATTTTTCGTCCTCCGGCATTTGTATGCCTTCAGCAAATGTTTCTTGAGTATCACCTTCCTGGGTAGGCTTTTGTGCTGAGACCGATACAGTTACCGACATGCCCTCAGCCGGGACTTCGGAAATCACGATTTCCTTTGTCTCCATCTTACCTTCTTGTCCAACTTTGAAGGGGATGCTTACCGATGTTTCTTCTGCGGGTAGTACCGGGGTGTCGAACATAGGTTTTGGGGATTGGAATGTGATTCCATCTTCTACAGAAACACTTGGCAGGATTTTTGCAATCTCTTTATCCTGATTTATAGATAATGCCTGATATGTTTGTCGAGAAATTTCTTTCGCATGGAGAAATGGATCCGCAAGGTTTAAATAGGTAAATGGAGGAATGTTCGTAACTTGCCTTGTGATGGCATTCAGGACCTGAATTTCTCCTCCGAGAGAAAATATTACCTCCGCATAATCTGAAGAGACGAACATCTCACCAGGACCATCAAGCTGATAAATACCGACAGGGGTTGATACTTCAAGATTCCCCGAACTGGAGGGAGAAAAAAGGAATGACGCCGATCCGGCTACTACATAGAACGACGGATCATCAACTCGAGTTGAACCAATTGAAAGAATGGATTCTCGTTGCAGTACGATAGTTATATTGTTGCCCTGCAGGGTTACCGGTTCTTGCCCTGAGAGGATAATCCAGCCCTCTTTCAGCGGAGCAGGAGCATCTGTGTAGGGAACGTAGACACCTTTTTCATTGAACTGGAAAAAATCGGCATTTTGACCACCAACCACCGAAAGAGACGGTGTTCCAGCTTGCATATTTGCTGCAGACACAGGCAAAGCCAATGCTACTAGAGTAAACAGTGTTACAAGTATTCTTTTCACGTATGTCATCCTCTTTATTTTCATGCTTCTACATTACTGCAAAACAAGATTGACCGCAACTGTGTTTACTCAATCGTTCTCTGTGTTTTCCTCTGATTCATAAGGTCGTTTATAGGAAAATGCATGGGCTTTATAGATGTGTTCCCGAGCATCGCGGTCCAAATATACCAGATCACGAACGATAGGTTTCAGCTTGGAACGAATATTTGTCTGATCGTGTGGACATACCGGTTTTACTGACGGAAGCTGATATAGCTCGTTAAGTCGCCGCGTGGTATGTTCATGAATTTCTATCATGGGACGTATTATATGTAACTTTCCTCCAAAGAACTCTTGAACTGGCAGCATAGTAGAAAATTTCGCTCTACTTGTAAGATTCAACAGTGTTGTCTCAACCAAATCATCGAGATGATGGCCCATTGCGACTAAAGAACAATCGTGTTCGGCTGCGTAGGTAAATAAAATACGTCTCCGATTTCGAGAACATAAATAACAATTAAATTCACCATGAAAACTATCTGGATATTGAGGTTCGTCGAGGATGGTAAGAGGTATCCCTAATGCCTCAAAATATGCGAGGAGTTTTTCCCTTGCTGCAGCCTCAATTGGGTGTTCGATCCAATTAATCATCACTGCCTGCATCCGGTATGCGATAGGTAGCCATTTTAAGCGGATTGAAAGAGCAAGAGCGAGGGCAAGAGAATCCTTTCCTCCCGATACGCTCAGCAAAACTGAATCACCTGAGCGAATCATTTTATGTCTATTAATTGCTCGTCCGGTATGTTTGATGAAGCGCATTACCCATGGAGGAATATCGCCGGCGAGTAATTCTTTCCAGTGGTGTATTTCGTTATCGGGATTGTGATTCATGAGTAAGTATTCCTGTTGCTATGGAGTGTAGGTGTTGTGAGTCAATGTATCTGGGTGCATATACTCTAATTTTTCGTAAACTGGAAGTAAATGTCTCTACAACATGTGATGTAAATAATTCATCTACCTGATTGAATGGGAGAATTTCTCCCTGTTCTGTAAGAATAGCGATATCAGACTCAAAGGAGACGTCTTCTGGAATATCAATTATAATCTCATACTCCCGAAGTTGCGGATAGTGAGGCCTCAATGCTCTCCATACTTCCTGTTCATGGTGTGTCCGTTCACTTTGTTCCCAATAAAGTCTTATATTCTGGGGTGTTTCTACATATTGGAGTGTCGCTTTCGGTACGAGCAAAGAGTTACTCCGAACGGCAGAAAACAGTTGTTCCGTGGGGGAGTGTGCAACTTGTGTAAGCAGCTGTGCAAAGGATTCATCATCCTGTCCAAACAAGGAGTGTTCAGGGAATTGATTTTCCTGTAAACCAAGATGGACAGCTTTTTTAATCATTGCGGTGGCACTTCTGGTGGCTTGATGCCAGTACACGTTTCTGTACATTGAGTACTTAGCGAATAGCAGATGTTCTACAGCACCAATTGCTTCAATTGGAATTGCAATCTGGTTTGAGAAATGGGGTACGAGAAGATTTCTGATAATATAAGAAGCGTCCTGCATTCCATAAGGAATACCACAGAACAGGGCATCACGACTAAGGTAGTCTAACTTATCAGGATCCAAGGTTCCAGAAAGAATTGTGCGCAGAAAGTTAATCTCAGATGAATCACAGGGGATAGTCGTATCAATAATCTGGCAAACTGCATCAATGGAAGTTCCAATGCTATTTTCAACAATTGATTTAATGATGTCATCTTGAGCAATAAGCTGTGCTCCAAGGTGTTCGTGTTCCTTTGTTACACAATCTTTTAATGCATGAGCATAGGGAAAATGCCCCATATCATGAAGCAGAGCAGCAGTCAGCAATGCTTGCATGCCCTCAAAGGAGATATGAAAATCGCTTTCACCCGCTTGGGCCTGTGTGAGCAGGGAAATCATGATGAGCCGCGTTGCATGAAAGACACCTAGACTATGGTCCAAACGTGTATGTACTGCACCTGGATATACAAGATGTGCTGGACCCAACTGTTTTATTCTGCTCAATTTCTGCATAGGTTCACAGGAAAATAATTCCTTGAATCCATCGGATAACGGTATATCTCTCCACAACGGATCTCTGATGGTGTGGGTATAATCAGCTATGAGGTGAGCAATATGTGATCGATTCGTATGCTTGCTCATATCGGGTATCGTACAGAAACCATGGCATGGTGTCTAGACGATATTTGACATTCGTCTCCATTCGAGCAATTATGGATGTATGGTTCGAAAACGACGATGTACTCTGTTACTTATGGTATTTTTTCTTCTCAGTGTTGCTCTCTCAGGCCAAGTGGGGAGAGAAGGTTTGCTCCAGTTAGATGCTAGCGGAGTGCTTCCGAGTATTGAAAAATTCGGCATGATTGAAGATCCACTGCTTCCTTCTCACCCTGCAGTAACTGTTGCGTACCAGGCTTTTCGTGATGTGTATGGTCCTCTGTGGTTTGAACGATATGTTCAGCCGGAATCACGGTTTGCCATGAATAAAATTCACCATGCCGCTTTGGCTAAAATCTTGCCTGCAAAAGTTGCAGCGGCAATCGCAATACCCGCTGAATCTTATGTCCTTGTTCCTGTATCAGTATATTCTCCAGAATTGGGAAATGTGGTTTTACAACTAATTATTACGAAAGATACTTCGCACGGGTGGAAAATATCCTCCATTACTGTCCCCTGAAATTCTCTATGAAGAGCTCTTGACAGTGTTCCTTTTCGTGGGTATAGTTTCGCCTGTCGTGTTCAACGGCATGCGTGTGGCGGCGTAGCTCAGTTGGTAGAGCAAACGGCTCATATCCGTTCGGTCAGGGGTCCGAGTCCCTTCGCCGCTATTGCAGCACCTTTCTTTTTCACGTCTTTACAGATACGGGAAGAGAGGGGTGCTTTTTCATTTTCTTCGACCTTGCAAATCTCTTTGAACATCAGTAATCTATCAGCATGACAGGATTCTTCATAAAAAAAGCTTTCTTTGATGGTTGGGATAACCTTATCTCTTTAGTTTTATTAAATTTAGGTTATCTTGTTGTATTGTTGGCTATCTACGGCGCGATTGAATTGTTTGCTCTCTCTGTCGCGGCAGGCCTTACCCTGTTAGTGCTCGCAGTTGCACTACATTCCTTTTACACAGGAATAGTATCGGTCCATGTGAAAGAGTATGCGTGGTATAAGAGACCAAGTTTTGCAGACTTTACTGCTGGATGTAAACAAATCTGGCGACACGCTCTCCTCCATTTCGGAATATCTCTTATACTCCTAAGTCTCATGATACTTATTATTCCCTTCTATCTCTCCTATGGCTCTCTAATTCCCTTCTCAATTGCCATGATTCTTTTCTGGATTACCCTTGCCCTATACCTAGCTATGATGTTCTATTATCCACTGGCAAGTCAGATGCCTGGCGACAAACCTATAAAAACATTGAAGAAAGCTTTTATTATTTTTATAGACAATATTGGGTTCTCACTTTTTTTTGGTGTGTATCATATCGTTACTCTTATGTTTACCATTTTTTTTGCTACCATAATCCCAGGGATGTCGGGAATACAATTATCCCGCCAGGTAGCGGTGAAATTGTTACTGATGAAATACGATTATCTTGAAAATGAACAACAGACCACAAAAAAACATATCCCATGGGATTCGCTGCTTTTCGATGAACAAGAGAAAATTGGCAAGCGGACGCTTAAAGGGATGATTTTCCCTTGGAAGGATTGAACGCATGCGTGAAGTTGAGTGTAAGATGCAAGTTGCTTCTGATCAGGTAGAAATCTTAGCATGCCGAATACAGGATGTTCTTAGTGAAATTGAACCACGTGAGGTGCATAAAGAGGATGTATACTTTTCAAAGGATGGCGTAACTGCTGATTTTCGTGTACGGATAAGCGATGATTCGGTACTCGTTACACGAAAAGTAAAAGAGTTGAGAACTGATGGAGTGGAAATAAACGAAGAGATCGAATTCTCTGTTCTGCGTGAATCGGTGGGGCAGCTTAATCAGTTTTTTGCATCACTCAAATTTCTCCCCTCGATACAAAAATATAAACGAGGTAAGCTTTGGAGGCGAGATACGCTCACTGTAGAGTTGGTTAATGTAAAATTTCTTGGATGGTTCTTAGAAATTGAGTTTCTTCTTCCCAATTCGGCAACTGTGCAGCAGATAGATGAGTCTGTAAAACTCCTCAGTTCCCTCCGCAGGCAATTGGGGGTAGATACTCTACCGGTTGAATCCCGTTATTATATTGATATGCTGCAGGAAGTGAAAAATAGATAAAGGATTGTAATATGGAATATCGTGCCAGTCATATTTTAGTGAAAGAAAGATCTCTTGCCGAGCAACTTTTGAAAAAAATTAAAGGTGGTGCGAATTTTGCAGCACTTGCACGTGATTTTTCCACCTGTCCAAGTAAAAGCAAGGGGGGAGATCTCGGATGGTTTGGTGAAGGCGCTATGGTTCCAGCTTTTGAACAAGCGGTAAAGCGGCTAGGACAGGGCTCTGTAAGTCCTATAGTCTCAACTCAGTTTGGTTTTCATATCATTAAGAAGACAGGCTCTCGATAATTACTCTCTCCATTGAGGAATAATCACCGGTCGCGTGGAATCTTTTACAGGAATTATATCTACCGTTATGTTGTAGACAGATTCAATTCTCTTCTTCGTGAGTACTTGGTCTACTGTCCCTTCGGCAACAATTATTCCGGAACGCATCATAATTACCAAATCGCTGAACGCGCTTACTGCATTCAGGTCGTGTAAAACGCACAATACCGTGGCAACTTTCTGATCTACCAGCTGCCTTAGAAGCCGTAGAATCTGTTTCTGATTGTGAATATCCAAATGGCTTACTGGCTCATCAAGAACAATGATTCGAGATTGCTGAGCAAGTGCACGTGCTATGAGCATTCGTTGATACTCACCTCCAGATAATTCTGTAGCAATTCTATGTGATACATGAGAGAGTTCCATGGACTGAAGTGATTTCTGTATAAGCTGATGATCTTCGGGAGACAGTATTGCCAACCGATTACCATGAGCGTATCTTCCCATGGCAACACATTCGTAAACGGTAAAATCATACTCAATTTTACTTTGCTGTGGCACATAGCTCACCCGTTTTGCCAGCTCTCTCTGAGTAAGATTCTTCAGGTTTTCTGTAAAGATGGTAATATCTCCAACAGGAGCGTGGAGCAATCCCAGCAGGTGCTTGAGTAAGGTAGTCTTACCTGAACCGTTCGGTCCAATTATCGAGATAAATAGTCCTTCTGGGAACTGTGTAGTGAGTTTTTGGAAGATAGGTCTTGATTGATAGGACCAATCCAGGCTCTTGACTTCGGCAGCTATCGGGGTGGCATATTTCACGATGATTTCCTCCGAGCATGTGTGAGCATGATAATAAATAATGGGGCTCCGGCAATTGCAGTAATCACCCCCACAGGTAATTCCGAAGCACCGAGTACAGATCGGGCGATGGTATCTGCAGCAAGCATCATCATGGCACCACCGATAATGGAAAACGGTAAAAGACGTATGTGTTGCGGCCCAGTAATGAGTCGCATAATATGAGGTACCATAAGTCCAACAAAACCGATTGTTCCACACAAGGCAACAGTGACAGAAGTCGCAAATGTCGTGCATATGAGCATGATCAGGCGTACAGATTTTACCGATAATCCTACCGAACGTGCAGAAGCTTCATCGAGAAGCAGGATGTCGAGTTCACGAGTCATATATACAATAGGTAGAATTCCTATTACAGCAGCAATACTGAGTATTCCTAGTTTTGACCAGGATGAAGAGACGAAACTCCCAAGTGTCCACTGCATGATGCTTTGTAGTTGAGCCCGATTCAAATACATAAAGAGAGTCATGAGTGCAGAAAGAAGAAAGTTGAGAGCCACTCCCGTCAGAAGTAATGTTGTAGGGGATCTTCTCACACCACCGGAAAGTACTAGGATTCCCAGTGCTGTTCCTGCAGCTCCAATGAATGCCACTAAAGGAACTTGCCAGAGTCCTGTTGCTCCCCCTACAAATCCAAGAAATGCTGCAAATGATACACTGAAAGCAGCACCACTCGAGATTCCCAGTACATAGGGGTCAGCCATGGGATTTCGAAATAATGCCTGATACACCATCCCCGAAGAGGCCAATACTACACCGGCAACAATCGAAGTCAGAATTCTGGGAAGTCTCAGACTCCAGAGAATTCGATGCTGTGAAGCAGAAACCGGCGTGTCCTCAGTATACTCAGGACCAGAGATGATACTGGAGACGATGTCGGGGATAGAGATTCCTGCAGGACCAACTACTAATGCAATAAGCACAAGAAGACTGAGGAGGATGAGAAGTGCAATACCGATGAATGGTAACAGTGACTTGCGTACCATGTTATTCTCCCAGTAAGGTGTGAAATATTTCAGCAAGCTTTACTACTGCTTCTGCACTCCGAGGTCCCTGACGTTCCATTATATTGCTGTCAATTGGTACTACTGCTCCATTTTTAACAGCAGATAACGGAGCATAAGACGGGTGGTTCACAAATTGATATTTTGTTTCATCAAAAGTCGATCCCCAAAGAGGGGGAAGTATAATGATTTGTGGGTCATGTGCATGCAATAGCTCCAACTGGAAACTCCAGTTTATTGCGTCAGCAGCAATATTGTCACCTCCAGCGAGCGTAATGATATCGTGTAGAAACGTATCTCCTGTTGCAGTGAAATCGCCCCATTCTCCAAACCCTGCCACATAATACACAGTCGGTCGCTCGCTTTGCGTCAATTGCGAAACCGAGGCAATCTGAGATTTCATATCTGCAATCAATTGCTGAGATTCTGCTGTTTTACCGGTAATAGTTCCAATTGCTGCAATAATTCGATATGTGCCATCCATGGTTTCTTCTTCATCTAGAGAAAGTACCGGTATACCTGCGTATTCCAGAGCCTCAATGGTTTGAAGCTGCCCCAGATTGCTGATAATTACTATGTCAGGCTCCATAGAAACAATTTTTTCAATACTTGGAGAGAGTAGATCCCCCATAGATGGAATTGATGCTGTCTCGGATGGGTAATCACAATAATCAGTTCTTCCTATGATTACATCCCCTAGTCCCAGAGCGAAGAGCGTTTCGGTAATATTTGGACTAAGAGAAATTATCCTTTGTGGATACGCTTCCAGTGTTATTTCATTACCACGTGAATCTTGTACAGTAATAAGAGAAGAATGAGAAATTTCTTGTTCCTGGGATCCTCTTCCAGAAATTGGAAGTACAACAAACGCCAAGAGAACCAGTGCGAAAAGAGGGAACTGTAGTCTTGTTTTCATGCCCTAACTCCTTACAAGGGTATTGGGCATGAGTCTGCATACCCGACCTATACACCGTAGGTCCGATCATCGTGATCGACAGGTTTACAATCGGCAGGTCTCCTGACTTTGAGGATTACGTAACAGCACCTTCCCAGAGCATGCTCCAGTGGTTGACTTTGCAGCCGTTCTTACCTCATTACAGTGGCGGGACCGTACGGGACTCTCACCCGTTTCCCTCTTAGCGGATGGCTTGATACCATCCGAACCGTTTGTGAGTTCATGGTACGTAGTTCTGATGTGGGTGTCAAGCTTTTCTGGCTTCGAAATAGTGTGCAGCCTTAAAGTAATCCAGTAGGAAGAAATCCACTGTGGCGACTCTGGAAAGTTAGTGGTACAATGGAGGTTGA
>CAZTUL010000008.1:0-49920 GCA_964616275.1 uncultured Spirochaetaceae bacterium
TGTCTTTGCAGTCCGGTTCCACCAGCGCAAATCAACGTACGATAATCTGCCCGATTAAGATTGTTTTGTCAATACCAATACCCAAAAGTTGCCCGAAAAATCAGGACCGGTACTTAATTATTCCCATTTCTCTCCCTGCTGCAAGCGATAATGACTATTGTCTGAGTCCATGCGATAGTTTTGTGTTCTAATTCTGCGGCAAGAGAATTTATTATTGTTCTATCTTTGATAGAAATATTGAGCGATTCCCATATAGGCATATAACTTTGTGTAATCCAGCGAGAGAGATCCTGTACTGAAATAGTTCGTTCTTCTTTTTCAGAAATTACTTTTGTTTCTATAATCACGTTTGGTAATTTGAAAATTGCAAGTAAATCATCAGATTTCCAGGAAGTTGCTTTATTGCCATGTTCCCCGTAAATAACGGATTCTCCCAATTCGAGCAGTTCTTTGTGTTGTTTATGTTGTACAAAATGAGAGAGCCGTGATCCTGCTGAGGGTACTACTTCTGCTGTGATGAACGTGCCGGTATTTGAAAGACGCGAAAGGATCTGTGGTAGCAGGGCTTGAGTGTCTGCAAGCATTGTAAAAATATTTCGACCTAAAATATATTCAAACTGGAGGTTTTGTTCTAACGTCTCAAGCATTGGTTGTATTGGCATGTTGTAAAATAGTGGTCTGTCTAGTGCATCGAGCGTCTGTGCATAGTGTTTCATGTGCATAACGTGTGATTCATTTGATGTTTGAGCAACGATGAGACCTTCTGGAGCTTTTCTGTATGCTTCCCAGACAAACAAGCCGTGACCAGCTTCTAAAACGAGGATACGATCGTGACGTTTTATAGAAGCAAGTTCAAAAACTTCAGTACGTATAGTGCTCAGCATTAGCCCACTCGTGCCTACAGTTCTTTGAACCCATTTTTCACGATTCGTGTCACCAGGTGAATATGTGAGATGAGATGAATATTGATCTACCACTACCGATTCGAGTTGGCTTTCTCGTTTCCTAAGAACTTCATCGTGTATTTTTTGTTCATATCCTTCGTGTGATGGATGATAAAATACCTTTCCTTGTAAGGCATTGGGTAAATATTGCTGTGGGACCCAATGATTATGGTAGGCATGAGGGTAGAGATATCCCTCTCCATGTCCAAACCCTTTCTTATCTCGATTACCATCTTTTAAATGGTTTGGTACATCCGCAGACTGTTCTTCCTCTATAGTCCTTAATGCGTCAAAGAAAGCCATCGCAGTATTAGATTTTGGTGCTGTAGAAAGGTAGAGAGCTGCATGCGTCAAATGAAATCGTCCCTCGGGAAGTCCAATCCTCTCAAATGCAGCAGCATCAGCTTCAACAATCATGATAGCATATGGATCTGCCATTCCAATATCTTCACATGCACTTATCATCATTCTTCTGAATATAAATTTTGGATCTTCTCCCGCATGAATCATTCGAGCCATCCAGTAAAGTGCAGCATCGGGATCACTTCCGCGAATTGATTTGATAAATGCACTGATAATATCAAAATGATAATCTCCCTCTTTGTCGTAGAGGACAACTTTCCTTTGAATGCTCTCTTCTGCTGCTTCCCTAGATATGTATATTCTTGAATGTTGTACAGGGGGAAAAGATTCCCCACTTGTCTCCACCGCTAATTCAAGTGCATTCAAGAGTGAGCGTGCATCACCTTGTGCAATATCAACTAGATGTTCAAGAGCCCCAGGCTCAAATTCTACTTCCCAATTACCGTAACCTCTCTCTTTGTCTTGTAAAGCTTGTTTCGCAATTCTGAATAACTCTGGAGCCTCTAAGGGGAGAAGTTGAAATATGCGAGAACGACTTACTAACGCAGAGTTTACCTCGAAGTAGGGATTTTCAGTAGTTGCTCCTATTAAAATGAAAGTTCCGTTTTCTACCCATGGAAGTAGGGCGTCTTGTTGACTTTTATTCCATCGATGAACTTCATCTACGAAAAGAATAGTTCTTTTTGCAAAATGATTCAGACGGTTTTTTGCCTCTTCAATTTCATATCGAAGCTCTTTAACTCCAGAGAGCACAGCATTCAATGTACTAAAATGACTTCGTGTTGTATTTGCGATAACTCGAGCAAGTGTTGTTTTCCCCGTTCCAGGTGGACCATAGAGGATGATGGATGAAAGTTGATCTGCCTGGATTGCTCTTCTCAGCAAGCGACCAGTTCCAATGATATGGTCCTGACCTATGTATTCTTCAAGAGTTCTTGGTCTCATGCGATACGCTAGAGGTTGATGTGCATATCCGCTTTGTTGTTCAAAAAGATCCATAACCAGATTATACGGTAGAGCGGGCACCTAGACAACTAGAGGTGTATGTCTACTGTGAGGAGAAGAGAGTGATTCTCGGATCCTCGTAAGCTGGTGCCATTGTTCTTAATAACGCTTCTTGAGTTGTCATAGCTCCTATCAGATTTCTCAGAATTGCGATAGTTACTGTTCGGTTGAACGAAACGTCAATAATTGGTATGGGTGCGTCGTCATTCTGCTGGTTTAGAAGGTTTTGAGATTTTGCATACGTATTATACGTTGATATAAGTTTTTCCCAAGCTAGAGATACCTCTTTACCAATATCTCCTTCCAGCTGACTCTCAATCCATTTTTCTACAGAGTCTGATACCGTGGCAGCAAAATAGCGAGTAATCGCATCATTTTCTCCTTCAATAATTGCATATGGATCAGAGAAGGACAGATCCGGAGATATTTGCTCAGAAATAAACTCTGGAATCTGTTTAGCCAGTGCTGATATGGTTATTTGAGTCTCCTTGAGGTAAGTATCAAGTAATCGTTTCATGCCGGGGATTTCATTTCGTAAAGCGATAACATTTCCTGCCTGTACCGGGACAACTTCGGTTGAAATGGTATTCCACTGACCTCCCTCAAAAAAACTGTCACTTGCCGCCACAACTACAAGAGCCATCATTTCTTTTACAGCTTCCTCACCAAAAGCAATTTCTTCGGGCGTGCGGATAATTTCCTGCTGAGTTCTACATCCGATAAAAAGAAGTACTACACAGGATACGATGAGCATTTTTTTTATCTGGGAACTAGTATGAAGCACTTTAGATTCCATACTGAGAATATAGCATGAGATTATGCTTGAGAAAACATGATACTCCATGATAGATTGACTCGCCATGGATTATACTGAAGTGTCAGACCTTAATAAGGGACCAGTAAATCGTCATATTCTCAGATTATCTCTTCCAACTATGATTGGGATGTTGTTACAAGCTGTTTATGATCTTGTCGATATGGTATGGATAGGATTTATCAGCCCTTCTGCAATTGCAGCAGCGACCCTTTTTAGTACTTTCTTCTGGATGATAGAGGTGCTCAACGAGATAGTTGGAACGAGCAGTGTGGCATTAATCAGCCAAAGTCACGGAGCCGGGGACAAAGAACGGACTGTAAGAATAGCTGAGCAGACTCTCGTCTTTAAATTTGTTGTAGCTTTTTTGGGCATGATTGTACTTGGACTCTCTCTTCGTCAATTATTCGGAATTTTTACCAGCGATGCTCAAGTAGTGAAGTATGGGATGGATTACGGACTCATCCGTGTCTTATTCCTTCCAATATTCTTTTCGTCTTACAGTGTGAATACCATTTTCAGGTGCACGGGCGATGCTAAAACACCTATGCGGTTACTCATTGGTTCGGCAATTCTTAATATGATTGCAGATCCTTTTCTTATGTTCAAAACGATTCCCGGCACTGCTATTCCCGGATTAGGGCTCGGGATGAAGGGGGCAGCCTTTGCTACTGTAGGATCTATTTCAGTTGCATTTATAGTAGGTTTTGTATTGCTTCTTCGTGGAAAAGGGCCGATTCGAATTACATTTTCACACCTTTTTCACTTAGACTGGACTGTTGCTCGAAGATTATTTGCCATCGGGCTTCCCTCTGGTTTCACACTTTTATTCAGAAACCTCTCAATCACTTTGTTTCTGAAAATGGTAGCATTATATGGTACTGATGCTATTGCAGTCGCAGGCATCTCGTTTCGTTTGTACTCTTTCGGGATGATGCCGGGGTGGGGGCTTACGATGGGTAGTGGTATTGTGATAGGTCACAGTATCGGTGCAAAAAAACCGCAAAGAGCGAAAGAGGCTGTTCGATTGACTACAATAGATTGTCTTCTCTTCATATCGGTTCTTGCATTACCAATACTCATATTTCCAAAGACTATGCTCTCTCTATTTATGGGTGGAGCTCAGGTGCCCACGGAGGGTGTTTCGCTAATCCGAATCATTGCATGTGCCATTTTCATAGGAGCCGGCATGAGCGGAATGGGAGCAGCATTTACCGGTGCCGGTAAGAATAGACCATTATTATATGCCAGTTTAGTAGGGCAGTGGGGTTTTCTTGTCCCACTTTCGTTACTGGTAACTCTTTGGTTATCTGCACCTGTTTTCTGGTTGTGGATGACTCTACTCATAGGAGATGCTGCAGAAATGATTGTTCGATGGTATCTTTATAGAAAGACGAACTGGATTGAATCACACGTATGAGTTGACGTTGACGATGAAACATGTGAAATTATAGTAAGCATGAATGTGGAGGTAACCCTATGACCAATCAACATGCACAGATGCTCTCACAAGTGAGAAATCGCGAACGCAGCATTCTGAAAAATGTATATCTCTGGATGACAGCTGGTTTAACCATGACTGGTGTAGTTGCTTATGCTGTTGCGACGAGTGAAACTCTCCTGAGGATGTTCCTAGGAAGTGGAACAAGTTTTCTTCTAGTAGTTATTGCTCAGTTTGCATTAGTGATATTTTTAACTGCTCGACTACAAAAAATGACCTCTACTACTGCTATAGCATCATTTATCGGGTACTCGGTACTTACAGGAATCACTCTTTCAGTCATATTTTATGCTTATAGTGGTCTGGTGATTTCGAGAGCTTTCTTTACTACCGCAGCAGCTTTTGGTGGGATGAGTGTATATGGTATGACCACAAAACGTGATTTGGATGGTGTTGGTCACTATTTAATTATGGGATTGTGGGGAATTATCATTGCTTCGCTTATCAACATGTTTCTTGGTAGTAGCCAAATGTATTATGTTATTTCTGTGATTGGCGTGCTGATCTTTCTTGGCTTAACAGCATGGGATACCCAAAAAATTCGTCGGATGAATGATGCCTACGGTTCCTCAATGGACGAGGAGACCTATATAAAACTCTCTATTCTTGGAGCTTTAATTTTATACCTCGACTTTATTAATATTTTCCTATTCTTACTAAGAATATTTGGACGCAACAACAGATAGGGAGGAACATATACATGCTTGATGCACTTGAAATTCTTATGAACCGAAGGTCTGTGCGTTCATTCACGGCAGAACAGATCTCTGAAGATGTACTTGAGCGTATTGTTCAAGCAGGATTGCATGCCGCTACAGCGATGAATCGTCAGAGTTGGCACATGACGGTTGTCCAAAATAAACAGCTTCTTGAAGCAATCAGTGGATCGGTTGCTGCTGTCCTTGTGCAGTCTGGTGTCCCATCGCTTATTGAGAGAGGGAAGAGTAAGGATTTTAGTGTCTTCCATAACGCTCCGACGGTGATTTTTGTATCATCTGATGGAACTCATTATAGTATTGCCGACTGTGCTAATGCGAGTCAAAATATGTGTTTAGCAGCAGCGGCTTTAGGATTGGGTTCCTGTTATATTGGATCTTTTGTTCAGGCGTTTGAACACGGCCCAGGGAAACCTCTTTTGGAAAAACTCGCTCTTCCGAAAGATTATAGTCCGATTTTCGCAGTGGCACTGGGATATCCTAAAGATGTTGCGGCACTGCAAGAAACGTCTCGTGACTGGAAAGTTTCTTTTGTTAGATAATTATTTTCTTTAATGGAAATACCGATACAGATATAAGAAAGGGACCAAGACTTCGAAGAGAAGATGTCAGGGTCCCTTTCATTGTATAAATTAGAGAGCTGTGACCGAAAGCAGTGTAGCACTTTCATATTGTGCCACAGCGACCTGAGCGGTGGGGACGTTCGAACTAAACACTAATTCGCCAGCTTCATTAAAAGAAACAGTTGTTCGTGGGGGAATATAAGCGTGGATGGTGAGTGTTTCACTCGCTACTACACGAGCTCCGAGGGTGGACATGCCAAGAACAACAATGAAAAGAACCAGAGTTATCACTTTCATCAGTTTGTTGTTTCTCAACATCCTCTTCCTCCGCTGAGCTCCTTTCCAGCTCATCTTGTGTTTGTAATATACAGGAAGTATTATTGCAAAGTCAACATATAATTCTTTACATTAAAAAGAATTAATCGGTATGTCAGATGTTGTGAGTTTGATATAAGTTTTGCTTACAAACCATGTTTCGCACTTGGTGAGAAATCGTAATTAAGTCGTACATATGACATATACAACCAGAAGAGTATATGAAAAATTTATATGAATAATGGGGGAAACTTGTAACCGATGTAATTTTGAAATTGTGAATAATCCAAGAGTTGACAAAGGACAATGATGATAAAAATCCCATGCTTAAACAAATGTGATAGGGTCAAAACACCCCTACTTCTATCAAACATTGACCAAATATATGTAAGAAGTGGTAAGAAGTTTTTTTAATTTTTTTTTAAAATTTTTTAAAAATGCTCTGATGAGTGGCCAAGATACGTTATTTTACTGTGTACAAAAGCATCTCGAAGAGCTGAGAAACCGGTAACTTCAGATTCTATAAAACACCTTCTTCTTCCAATGTGTTCAATATAGTGGGCATCTGAGCCTTGAGTAACGGGATATAATCGGGTATCCACGATGGGTGGGATTGCGATTGATTCAACAGCAGAATAGGGTAGATCTGGAAGAAAACCTAAGTTTGCAGTGACACTATTTGCTGGTCTATCTATGTGGGCGGGAATACCTAACCCTCCTGCACCAATAGTCTTATAAATTAAATCATCAAACGTAATATCGGCAGGCCCATAGAGAAATAGTTCTGATTCTCCTATAACAGTACCTGAAACATCGCAAATAAGTTGATTCCCGAAAAGTCTTGCAGCATTTGGAACTTTAGGGAGAATTGATTCAATCCATGATCCAAATGCTAAAGCGTCTTCCAGCTTTTCAAATAACGTAAGAACATGAATTTCTTCAAGAGTAGTGACCTCAAGCCCAAACACTCCAGTAATCCCTACAATTTCACAGGCTTCGGCAAATGCCGGCAGATTTCGGCAGCTGTTATGGTCTGTAAGTGCGAGAATATCGATTCCACAATCAGCTGCCTCTACAGCGAGTATCGCGGGTAAAAGATGGTCACTTCCACAGGGTGAAAGACACGAGTGGTTATGAAGATCAATGCAGATACGACTCATTTACACCTTTCCTAATGCCTGAGCGAGTCTGAATGAAACGGTGAACTGATTCTCTTCTGTCCCCAGCAGAGCAATCTTTTCACGTGCGGCAGCCTCTACCATATCCGATGCTGGTGTTCTTCCGTTACAAAGAATAATTGCCCGTATTCCAATCAGGGAAGCAACGGCTACCGTATTTTTATGAGCTTGAATAGTTATTAATGCACAATCTTCTGATGCATTACCCATAACATCAGATAATAAGTCAGATGTATACCCATCCAGTATAATAGCTCCTGCCTCCTCCATAGAAAAAACAGAGTACCCGAGTTCTTTGCTCAACTCTTCAATGTTCTTCATTCGTATTCTCCTTACCTATCTCATGGGGTTCATTAAATAATATGGTTGATCGCACAATAGTTCCCTTCGGGCTCGATTCAATTGAAAATTCGTCTGAAACTGATTGTACATTTGGCAGACCCATTCCTGCTCCAAAACCCAGAGAACGAATCCATTCATTTGCCGTAGAGAATCCTTTCTCCATTGCTTTGTTCAAATCGGGAATTCCCGGACCAGAGTCTTCACAGGTAATTACTACTTCGTGAGGACCATATTCAGCAGTTATTTTTCCACCGTTTGAATGAACAACAATATTCATCTCAAGTTCATAACTGGCAATTGCAGCTCGTCGAATAATCGGAGGGAAAACTCCACTTGATTTCAGTTTTTTCTTTATTTGTGTTGATGCAAATCCTGCATTCTCAAAGTCGTGCTTAAGAATAGAGAAAGAATGAACATCTTTTGCCAACCCATCAGTAACCGTTGTTGTCTGATTCATCCTCTCAAGGTTCTCTACCTCACGATTAATCTCCAACAACAACCGCGTGGTTATATCCCGTGTAGTAACCATGCCAACAAGTTCTTTATTCTTGTTGAGCACGGGGAAGCGATGAAAACTATAGCGATCAAAATAGCTGATGGCGAATGAAACCGGCATATCATCTTCAAGCAAGATTAAATTCTTTGTCATATGTTTTTCTACCGGTTCTTGAATATATCCAAAATCAAGAGCACGGATGATATCGTCCATACTTACGATTCCAAGCAAACGATTTCCTAAAACTACAGGAACTCCAGTAATTGAATTCTCTCGCATAAGATTCTGTACAGTTCTCATGGTGGAACCTAATGGAGCACTAATTAATTTTCTAGTCATTACATCTTTAACCTTGAGCCGATAAATCAGTTCAAGAATCACTGTTGGAGAATTATATGTGTTGATAGGAATCGTCTGCATATACCAAGTATACTACAGGTACTTGGTGCAAAGGAAGTGAATCTGGTATGCTAATCACATGCAACAGGGAAATTATCAGATACTTTATGAGCAGGAACATTTCCTAATCGTGGTAAAACCTTCTGGCTTACCCACAGTTCCGCTGTCACGGGATTCGGAAGGACGCTCACTACTTATCAAGGTTTCACACGAGTTTCCTGAAATAATGCAGAGTAGTGGAACATATGCCCATGAAGGCCTAGTCCTGCACCGATTAGATACAGAGACTTGTGGTCTGGTCTTAATTGCACGATCTAAAAAGTTTTACTCCCATATACAGGATGCACAACGTGCTGGTTTATTCATAAAACACTATCGAGCAGCTGTAAGCCCAATGCCGCTTATTGAAGGATTTCCTTTACAGCAGCCAAAATACATTGAGAAGTGTGAAATGCTCATAGAAAGTTGGTTTCGACCATATGGTGTAAGAAGGCAGGCTGTTCGTCCAGTTGTCTCTACTTCATCACCCATTGCTCTACAGAAACGGGGGGCAGCGTGGTATGTAACGCGAGTTAGTCCCATAGGGGAAAACGTCTATGGCGATCAGGTAGTGCAATGTGAATTGAACCGAGGATTCAGACATCAAGTGCGTTGCCACCTCGCGTGGTCAGGGATTCCGATTATTGGAGATTCCTTATACGGAGGATTACATGCCGAGTCCCTTAGCTTAGCGGCTACCAAAATGTCTTTTCCAAATATGGAATCACATGAGATACTTAATTTTCAATGGAATTTTAGCCCTGAATGGGCTCAAACGATAGATTGTGACGAAAAATACATATAAGAGGTGCAGAGCACATGAGCAATGAGAGAGAAAGAGATTTAGCAAAATTATTGGTGACCTATTCAGTTAATCTTCAACCAGGAGAGCGCTGCCTCATCAATGCAGTAGATGTCCCGGAAAGTATGGTCGAAGAATTGATTTCTGCAGTGTACAATGCTGGAGGATATCCTCAGGTGAATCTTACTACCATACGTATTGAGCAGGCTTTGATTGCTGGAAGTTCTCCTGAAAGTCTGCAATCGTGGGCAAAATCTGATGTGTTCAGAATGAAGCAGATGGATGCATTCATTGGGATTCGAGGTATTACCAACCCCCGAGAACACGCTTCACTTGGAGAACGATATTCCTGGTTTATGAGTCATTATAATACTCCTGTACATCATGATATTCGTGTCCCCCATACCAAATGGGTAGTGCTCAGATATCCTACTCAACTCATGGCGTATCAAGCCAACATGTCGACTCGTGAATTTGAGGATTTTTATTATCGTGTTACTACTGAAGTCGATTACAAGGCCATGGCACGTGCAATGGAGAAAGCAAAGGCATACATGGAGAAGGCTGACACAGTACGCATCATCGCGAAGAATACTGACATCTCATTTTCAATAAAGGGAATGGGAGCAGTGCCATGTGCAGGATTGCGAAATATACCCGATGGAGAAATTTATTCATGCCCAGTTCGCAATAGTGTCAATGGAGTTATCACATACAATACAGCATCAACATATAATGGCCACTGTTTTAGTGATGTATCATTTACAGTGAAGAATGGGAAAATTGTTGATGCAAAGGCTGATGATTCTGAGGCTCTTAGAGCTGTTTTGGACACCGATGAAGGTGCAAGATATTTTGGAGAATTTGCCCTTGGTTGTAATCCTAAAATAACGTTCGCTATGGATAATATCCTGTTCGATGAAAAAATTGCCGGATCAATCCATTTTACTCCAGGAAATGCATATGCAGAGTGCGATAACGGGAATAGAAGTGCTGTACATTGGGATCTGGTCCAAATCCAGAGTCCGGAGTATGGTGGTGGTGAAATTTTTATGGACGGAGAATTAATACGGAAGGATGGAATATTTGTCCATGAAGCCTTTACCGATCTAAATTTCTCGTAAATAACACTGCGTTCAACTAATGTTCAGCGTTGAACACGATGGTACGATTATCAAAGATGATGATTCGGTGCTCAAGGTGTGCTTGCACGGCACGACTGAGCACCTGTCGTTCTACATCCTTACCAACTTGTTTCAGTCCTTCAGGACTCAGTTCATGATTCACACGTACTACATCTTGTTCAATGATTGGTCCTTGGTCCAGATCTTCTGAAGCATAATGAGCCGTAGCTCCAATCATTTTTACTCCTCGTTCATATGCGCGCAGATAGGGATTTGCCCCTTGAAAAGCTGGTAAGAACGCATGATGAATATTGATAATTCTCCCTGACCATTCATGTGTAAACTCGGGGCTTAGAATTTGCATGTATCGGGCAAGTACAACAAGATCGATATCATGTTTATTTAATATATTGCGAATTTTTGCCTCTTGTTCCGCCTTCTTCCCTTTTTCTATCGGTAAATAGTAATACGGGATTCTGAACTGATTAGCAATGTGCTCAAGGGTTGGGTGATTACTGATGATCAGTGGGATATCACACGAGAGGTCTCCCTCATGTTGTCTGCTCAGAAGGTCAAAAAGACAATGACTCGTTTTGGAAACCAGAATAGCAATTCTATTTCGGTAATCTGTAAAATGGCACTCCCAAGTAAGATTGAGCTGTTGAGCAAATTGTGCGAATTCATCTTGAAATTCCTTTCTTGTAGTTGAAAGGTCCCTCTGATCAAGTTCTATACGCATGTAATATCGTGAAGCACGTGTGTCTGAGTGTTGTTGACAGTGAAGAATATTGTACCCTCTCGAATAGAAATATTGAGATATAGCAGCTAGTAATCCTTTCCGATCTTCACATTGGATGAGGAATATGATTTTATGCATGATGAAAAACTCCTTGCTGACTCGTTTTACATACGGTTGAGAATCAGTATACAAACCCATGCCCGCAGTTGCAACTATACAGCATGGTGATCTCCTTTACCTGCTATTTACTTTTGTGGAAAATTTTCAAGCTTTGGTTCTGCATCCACTGCCTCGGGAGGAGTGAGTAAAATTTCAACTTTCCGTTCAATTTCTGTCAGTGATTTTTCAACTTTTTGAGCTAATGCAACACCCTCTTCAAATAAAGTTATGGAGTCATCAAGCGAAGTTGTACTGTCCTGAAGTTTTTTAGTTATTTCTTCCATTCGTGCAATATCCTGTTCAAAACTCATAAGTTCCTCCTGATTCTCATGTATTATCGGGTTCAATTGATTGTATGGTTGCTGTTGCAGATCCTTTTGAGAATCGTATAGATATGTGATCTTCTTCAGATAATTGTGTTGACTGAGTTACTAAGAAGTCCGTTCCCAATTGAGTAACGAGTGCATAACCTCGATCCAAAACTGCCAGTGGCGAGAGTGCCATGATCTGTGTACTCAAGGTAGAACTCATGTGTCTTGACTGTTGTATTCGATTTTTTATCAACTGGGATATTTGGTTCTGCAGATCGTCTGATCTGAGATGTGCAAGCTCTAAACGACGTGAAAAATATTCGGACATACGAATAGGTGTAAAAACTGCGGTTCTACTTTTTGCAAGAGCGATTTTACCCTCTATGAGATGTGCCATATGAGCCATCTGTTCTTGGAGATGCGTGTGAATTTCATGATAATCCAGGCTCACCAATTCTGCAGCAGCAGATGGGGTAGGGGCTCGCAAATCAGCAGCGAAATCACTGAGTGCCCAATCTATTTCATGTCCAACAGCACTGACAACCGGGATGGAAGACTGTACTATTGCTTCTATAACCGATTGTTCACTGAATGGGAGAAGATCTTCCAGTGATCCACCACCTCTGCCCACAATAATAACATCGCCTAGTTTCCACCTGTTTGCAGCAATAATCTGGTTGGCGATTGTCTGAGCTGCTCCAGCGCCTTGGACAATTGCAGGGAGGACTATTACATCGATTGACGGATTTCTCCGTTCTAGTACCTGGAGAATATCTCTGACTGCTGCTCCTGTTGGACTGGTTACAATACAGATTCGCTTCGGGTATGGAGGGAGTACTCGTTTCTTTTCCTGATCAAAGTAGCCTTTTGCTGCAAACTCCCTTTTCCTTTGTTCTAAAAGAGCGAGTATATCACCCGTTCCCATTTTCTCAATGGAATCACAGAGGATTTGATACGAACCTCTTTGAGCATATACTGAAATATTTCCAGTGACTCGAACACGGTCACCGTCCTTAGGGAGGAATGGTAATTTCCAATTTTTCTGTTTGAACATAACAGCTTGAATCGCTGCATCCACATCATTTAGTTGGAAATACCAGTGCCCACTTGCAGCAGGTCTGAAATTACTAATTTCTCCTTCTATGGATATTCCATAGAAAGCTCCTTCCAAGGTTTGTTTTATTAGAGAGGTAATAGCGGAGACTGAAAAAGCCTGATCACTGAATAAATCATTCATGAGTCGCAATATCCTCTTTATGAAGACGTTTTGTATAGGTATGCATCTGAGACGCCAGACCCAGAATTATACTCACTAACGCTAGCATAATACAAACCCAGATGGGAAGAAAGTAGAAAAGAGTAAAGCAGATTGCTATGAGCGAACCACCAATGATTGATGAAAGTACGATGTGAAATTTCCATGACTCTTTCTTTCTTAAGAGTAGAGCACCTATACCTGCAACAACCCCTCCTATAATTCTTATGGGCAAAGTTCCTACAAGCGGAATGCTCCAGATAATTGCGAAGACCATTAAAAAAATAAGTGCGAAAATACTTACTGAATCTGCTGCTATCTTAACATGATGAACAAAAAACCAAGATAGAACACTCATAATAAGAATAATTCCAATTAAAATAAGTTTTTTCTGAGTTGTTTCCAGGGTTGTCATGAGGTTCCATAGTTGGTTCATACCAGTGCTGTATGAATTCTGCACTATATTCATAAATGAAGCAGGATGCCAGAAATAGGTAATCACAAAAAGCGTAACGCATAGAGATACGAACATCATACGAATATACGAGATGTATCGTTGCAGTGAGGCACCCGCGAAGAGTAGTGTTCCGGCAAATAACACTCCTACAATCATACTGAATGCGTTCATCTATGCGTCCCTCCTCAATGATTTTATATAAAAAAGACAGCCCGTTTGAGCTGTCTTCTTTTTGCACACGGATGCGTTTATCCGCCATATGTTAGTCAGCGAGAATAGCTCCAGTGGGACAAGCATCCGCACAAGCTCCGCAACTAATGCACAATTCGGGATCAATAACATAGATATCGCCCTCAGAGATTGCCTCAACAGGACATTCAGGTAGACAAGATCCGCACGCAACACATGCATCGGTAATTGTGTAAGCCATAGTAGACTCCTTATAGGTTTTTTTATACGAGTTTGACTATATACCCAAGAGAACATGACGTCAAGGCTTGCTAGAGCAGCTTTCTCTCGCTATAGTCCGAGATAGGTGAAACATCATTGGTGGGGGATTATTATGTATAAACAATTAGTCTTGGCTGAGAAACCCAGTGTTGGTCGTGAACTCGCACGTGTACTCAAATGTAATCATAAATCGAGAGGATACAGCGAGGGTGAAAGGTATATTGTTTCCTGGGCACTCGGTCATCTTATAGAACTTGCTCAGCCTGCAGAGTACAGCGAAAAATATAAACGTTGGAACATGCAAGATCTCCCCATGCTGCCGCATGAACTACGTCAAAGCATAATGGAACAGACAGCTGATCAATACAAAACTATTGAACAGCTCATGAAACGTGACGATGTAGATACACTCATTATCGCAACAGATGCGGGAAGAGAAGGTGAGTTGGTCGCTCGGTGGATTATGAAGATGGCGGGCTGGAATAAGGCTGTAAAACGATTGTGGATCAGTAGTCAGACAGATACTGCTATAGAGCAAGGATTTAAAAATTTACGAGATGGCAGTCTCTATGAAAATCTCTACGCCGCTGCTGAGGCTCGTGCGGCAGCTGATTGGTACGTTGGTATGAATGTTACGCGAGCACTTACCTGTAGGTATGATGCAAAACTTTCTGCTGGACGAGTTCAAACTCCTACATTAGCTCTCATGACAGAGAGGGAAGACGAAATTGAAGCTTTTACCGGTGGGATGTATTGGACCCTACGTGCAAACTTTGGAATTTTTACAGCTTCTTGGCAAGATGCCGAAGGATTCCTTCGTATTTCCAGTGAGGAACAAGCATCAGAAATTTTAGAGAAGGTAAAGGGACAAGAGGGTGAAATTAGTGGAGTAGAGCGGGTAGAAAAAATTGAACAGCCTCCCTTAGCCTACGACTTAACTGAACTGCAGCGGGATGCAAATCAACAGCTAGGTTTTAGTGCAAAGGATACCCTCGATACACTACAACGATTGTATGAAAACCATAAAATTGTAACATATCCGCGGACTGACAGCCGCTATATCACACAAGATATCGTTCCTACAATTCCCAGCAGATTGCGAGCATTGGAAGCTACACCCTTCGGTCAGGTTGCTCTTCTCTATAGTCAGCATGGGTACAGAGAAGATATGGATCGATTTGTGATGGAGAGCAAAGTTACCGATCACCATGCAATTATCCCAACAGAGCAGCGAGTCGACTTTTCAAAACTATCTAAAGAGGAAAAAGCACTCTGGGAACTCATAGCACTCCGATTTATGGAAGTTTTATCGGGAGACTACATATACCAGACTACCAAGATTGAGGTTCAGGTGCACAATGAACGGTTTCTTACTCGGTTGAGCGTTCCTGTGAAACAGGGTTGGCGTGATATGGCACGAATTATTGGAAAGCGTAGTACGGTATCCCTGGTAGATATTGATGAGGGTTCTGGTTCATCCGATATGCAGATTGATGTAGGACAGAAGATTACGGTACATACAATACGATCAAGACGAAATACTACCACTCCCCCGGAACGATATACCGAAGCAACACTTCTCTCTGCGATGGAACACGCCGGTAGGTTTGTTACCGATATTATGTTGAAGAGAAGACTTGGTGGTGGCCTCGGAACTCCAGCCACACGAGCAGATATTATTGAAAAACTGATTCAGAATCACTATATACAGCGGGAGGGGAAATATTTGGTTCCCACTCCAAAAGGGCGTGAGCTCATCCGGCTTTCACCACCAGAACTTAGATCTCCTGAGTTGACTGCACGTTGGGAAGATAGACTTGCTGCAATATCAGAAGGGAATGAGTCGTATGCAACATTTATCAGCGATATAAAAAACAATGCACGTTCTTTAGTCTCCGATGTGGCATCAAATAAAGAACGATTTACACCACGATTCCCTGATGGAAAATCCTGTCCATTCTGTGAAGCACCTATGATGAGAGTAACTGATGAATTTGGCCAGATTCATTTTATTTGCCAGCGATTGTCTTGTTCTTATGAAGAGGCATTGATAAAAAGACGTAAAAATAAATCAGAATCGTCAGTTTCCGATCATGTTTCGGTCCAAGACGCAACTAAAAAAGTAGTGGTGCGCACCAAAACACTTCCAGCATCCTCTGCAACAGGGAAAAAAATAGTAGTGGTTAAGCGATCTACTAAAAATGCTGCACCCATTGAAGAATGGGAAACGGTCACTGAAGTGATAAGGCCTTCTAAATTTAAGCATCAAAGACACTATTCAGGACAGCAAGACGAAAGATCTCGTACGACTCACAGAGATGCTATAGCCGGGAAACGATCAATACCCGAACAATACAAGCCGGGGAGTGATTCAGGTTCCACCTTTGCTGATTTACTTGCCGCTAGTGAAAAACGTAAACGTGAACGAGATAAGAAGAAAACATCGTCATAATCCAGCGTATTACTTAATGCTTCCCATACAGTAACTGAATCAATCACTTTATGGGCAAGAATCTAGCTTCTCGTACTCGATTCCTGAATAAGGTTTTTCATTGAATAAAGCCCATTCTGTTGTCGGGCAATATAATGAGCTGCAGCTATTGCCCCAGTTGCAAATACCTGCCGAGAAAATGCTTGATGCTGAATAGTTATAACTTCGTCTTGACCAGCGAATATTACCTCATGTTGTCCCACGATAGTTCCTCCGCGGACAGCATGGATGCCAATCTCATTATGAGTACGTAGCGCTTCACGCCCCTCTCGACCATACACATAGGTCAATTTCTGCTCTCTTGCTTCATTTATAGAATCTGCAAGCATGAGTGCAGTTCCACTGGGAGCGTCTTTTTTAAGGTTGTGGTGTTTTTCAATTATTTCGACATCAAATTGTTCTCCAAGTACCTTAACAGCACTTTGTAACAATTGTTGGACAAGGTTGATTCCCAGAGACATATTCCCAGAACGAAAAATGGGAATAGTATTGGAGGCTTGCTCTAAGAGTGCCTCATCATCCTTTGTAAGACCAGTTGTTGCAATGACTAAAGGAAGCTTTCTTTCGCTAGCAGCAGAGAGAAGTCCTGGTAATGAAGAAGATAATGAAAAATCAATCAGTGCATCTGCGTGTTCTTTGCAGAGTTCTAATGATGCATATACAGGATAGGGACGCTCGGTTTTCTGAACATCAATACCTGCCACAATTTCCATATCGGACATATCGGCAATGAGCTGGGTGAGTACAGATCCCATTCTGCCCGCACATCCATGAAGAATAACTTTCGTCATTTGATAACCTCCTGTTATAAATACTACATGATGTTACTATAAAAACTAGAAATGTTCAATAATAACAGATTATTCTTTGTGCATGAGTTTTAGAAATTTTGAATTTACATCTTTCATACATTACTACTATTAACAATGTTATTATAAAAACAAAGTGTTATAAATATAGACATAATGTTTTAAATCTGATAGCATAGCCATAAATTAACCGAAGAGTTGCATATGTGCAGTCATGCAAGTATGCAAGAAGGAGCACAAAATGAAGAAATTTTCTGGCGTTTATACTGCATTGATAACCCCATTTACAAAATATGGCCTCGTAGATGCTAAAGCATTTAAAAGAATCATTGAATTTCAGATTGAGCAAGGAATTGATGGATTAGTTCCCTGTGGAACTACTGGAGAAAGTCCAACTCTCAGTCATGCAGAACACGATCGAGTAATTGCAACAACAGTTGAATTGACCAATGGTAGAGTACCAGTTATTGCTGGAACAGGTTCAAATGCCACGAGTGAAGCTGTCCGTTTGTCAAAGCATGCTGAAACTGCAGGGGTAGATGCTCTTTTATTGGTAAATCCCTATTATAATAAGCCAACTCAAAAGGGATTGTATCTTCACTTTAGGACGATTGCCGATTCAGTTGGTCTTCCCTGTGTCTTATATAATATTAAAGGACGAACAGGAGTAAATATTGAAACTGACACGTTAGTAAAGCTTGCTCACGATTGTCCAAATATTGTTGCCGTGAAAGAGGCTTCCGGTGATCTCAATCAGATGAAAGATGTTATCGCACGTAGCCCAGAGGACTTTTCAGTATTGAGCGGTGATGATAATATTGCTGTAGACTTGGTTGAAGCTGGTGGAGATGGGGTAATTTCAGTTGCATCTAATCTTCTACCATCACACATGCGGTCGATGATTCACGCTGCTCTTGAGAAAGATATTGCAAAGGCTCGTGCATGGGAGAAGAATTTATCTCCATTCTTCAGTGCTTGCTTCTGCGAAACTAATCCAATTCCAATCAAGACTGCGATGGCTCATTTTGGTTGGTGTGAAGAGGAATTCAGATTACCCATGTGTGGACTTGAAAATGAAGCACACAGGAAGCAGATTTTGAATGCTCTCGCTCCTATTGACGTGATCCGCAACAAGTAAAATTGAACTCTATTCATAAAAGGAACGTACATGGCAATAATTAACAATAATTATCGAAAATTATCGGCTGGTTATCTCTTCCCTGAGATAGCCAGAAGAGCGAAAACGTATCAGGATGCTCATCCTGGTTCAATGCTTCATAAATTAGGTATTGGAAATACAACAGAACCACTTCCAGAGTCGATTCTAGCTGGGTTACATGAAAAAGTGGATCGACTTGGCAAAGCTGATACATATACTGGGTATGGCGACGAACAAGGAGATACACCCCTGAGAGAAGCCCTTGCAGCATACTACAAAGATATGGGAATAGATATTTCTCCCGATGAATTTTTTGTGAGTGATGGTGCTAAAGCCGATGCGGCGAATATTCAGTCTTTGTTCGATGAGAATAATGTTGTAGCAATTCAAGATCCCGCTTATCCAGTGTACGTTGATTCAAATGTTGTTTCAGGAAGGACTGGCAGATTTGATAAAAATCAAGGCAAGTACGGTGGATTCGTGTATTTGGCAGGTACTGAAGAGAATGGATTTTTCCCAACCCCGCCTGAGGGGAAAGTTGATCTTATCTATTTGTGCAGTCCCAACAATCCGACTGGAGCAGTCGCTACTCACGAGCAGCTGCAGGCTTTTGTTGACTACGCACGCAATCATAAAGCTGTTATCATCTTTGATGCTGCCTATGCAGAGTATATAAGTGATGATTCGCTGCCAAAAAGTATTTTTGCAATACCGGGTGCTCGTGAATGTGCAATCGAAATTAATAGCTTTTCAAAATTTGCCGGATTTACTGGCGTTCGTCTCGGTTGGACAATCGTACCGAAACAGCTTTCTGCGGAGGACTCGAAACCGGGTGAACTACATGCTATGTGGTTCCGTCGACAAGTGACATTCTTCAATGGTGCGAGTAATATTGCTCAAGCCGGAGGGTTAGCAGTTCTTTCCAAACAGGGACTGGCTCAATCGCGAGCAATAATTCAGTATTACATGGAAAATGCTCGAATAATCCGTGAGGGATTGCAGTCGGCCGGTTTAACGGTTTATGGAGGAGATAATGCTCCATACGTGTGGGTTAAGACACCACAGGGCATGAATTCTTGGGAATTCTTTGATCAATTACTCAATCAGTGTCAGGTGATTGTAACTCCGGGATCAGGGTTCGGATCTGCTGGCGAGCATTATATTCGAGTAAGTGCGTTTGGACATAGAGATAATATTCAAGCTGCTGTACAGAGTATTCAGAATAATTTAGTTTTCAGTAAGGAGTGAGTGTAGTATGAGTGAAAAAAAATTACCTGTAAGTGAAGCTTCTCTGCTCACATTAGCCGATACGTTTCCCACTCCGTTTCATCTATACGATGAGAAGGCTATACGCGAACGAATAAAATCTTTTAAAAAAGCGTTTTCCTGGGTCCCTGAATTCAAAAACTATTTTGCAGTTAAAGCTTGCCCAAATCCCGCAATTCTAAAAATCATGAAGGAAGAAGGTTTTGGTGCTGATTGTAGTTCCCTGCCTGAATTAGTGTTGTCTCAGCAAGCAGGAATTACCGGTGAGGATATCATGTTCACGAGTAACGATACTCCTCCTGAAGAATTTGCTGCTGCATATGAGGCACAAGCAGTAATAAATTTGGATGATATTTCACATATCGATACGCTAAAAAACGCTGCTGGTATACCGGAGTTATTGTCATTTAGATATAATCCTGGTCCAGATAGAACCGGTAATGCAATTATTGGTAACCCCGTTGAAGCGAAATATGGAATTACTACAACTCAATTACTACCTGCATACGAAAAGGCTAAGCAACTTGGGGTGAAACGTTTTGCACTTCATACTATGGTTGCTTCAAACGAATTGGATGGTTCATACATTGTTGAAACAGCACGAATGTTATTTTCCCAGGCAATCCGGCTCAATAAGGAACTTGGGATAAAACTTGAGTTTGTTAACATGGGCGGAGGAATAGGGATTCCTTACAGACCTGAACAAGAGGAAATGGATTTAGAGTGGGTGAGTGATCAGATTAGAGAATTGTACAATCAGATGATTGTTCCCGCTGGACTAGCCCCATTGAACATAGTATTCGAGTGTGGGCGGATGATTACTGGCCCATTCGGGTATCTCGTCACACGGGTGCGTCACGTAACCGAAAAATATAAACAGTATGTGGGTCTCGATGCATCAATGGCAAATCTGATGCGTCCTGCACTCTATGGAGCGTATCATCACATAACCGTTGTAGGGAAATCTCATGTTCAACCTACAGAGACGTATGATGTAACCGGCTCTCTCTGTGAAAATAACGACAAATTTGCTATAGATCGTGTATTACCAAAAATTGAACCTCATGATGTACTAGTAATTCACGATACAGGAGCACATGGTCATGCCATGGGCTTTAATTACAATGCTAAATTACGTTCTGCTGAGTATCTTTTGGAACAGGATGGCTCTGTCCGCATGATCAGAAGAGCTGAAACGATGGAAGATCTCTTTGCAACCTTAAAATTCTAGGATTGAGTATGGCACATCAATTTCATCTACGAGTCTATTTTAGCGATACCGATGCAGGGGGAATTGTATACCACGCACGGTATCTTGATTTTGCTGAGCATGCAAGAACTGAGTTACTACGTACAGTTTCCGCTGATAGACCAGGCCAAGCAGAGGTGCTCGCAACACAACGAAGAGCGTTTGTGGTGCGAGCAGTCTCTGTAGAATATCATACTCCAGCTTATTTAGATGATGAGCTGACTGTTTTTACCTCCTTAGAACGTGCCAAACGTTTCTCAATGGTATTTCGTCAGGAAGTTAAACGAAGAGAACAACTCCTTTGTACGATACTTGTTACAGTTGCATCAGTTAATCTGGATACGAAACGGCCTGAACCGTTTGAATCGTGGTTTGCCGAGGTTGCATCACAGATTTAACTTACGTAATCGGAGCTATGGTTGGTTCAACATGGACGGTCAATGTGAATTCTGCTGATCCTGCATGTCCATATGTTGTCTCTGAAACAAGTACATCGTACCTATATGTTCCGCCAGTTGCCGTAACATCAAGTGAGAGAGTTTGTGCATCTTCTAAAGTTCTTCCATCTTTATACCATTGAATATGTAAGTCCTCTGCTTGAATACCAACAGGTAGTTGGGGGATATATGTGAGAGTTACCACATCAGATTCCTGTGCAACCTCATCTTCCCCCACAAAGGACATTTCAATAGATCCTTGAATCAACTTTGCCGTGTTGTCAATAATTGAAAAATCTATTCCGCTTGCCAGTTTGTTTACATTAAGCGTGGGACTTGCACTTACCGTTGAACTGTCATAAATTCTTATTGATTCAACAAGCCCTGCCAACAACACATCTTCATCGTGCATTTTTACGACCAATTTGTAAGCTCCTGCTGGGATTTCATCAAGCACCCAGTGGGCTGTTCCCGATTCAGAAATTACTTCTGACACAGTTGTTGTATAGGCAGTACACAGATCTCCATTGGTATGGTACAGGGATAATTCCAGTATTGGTGAAGCACCTACTTGGGATGGTTCCCAACTACAGGTAAAATCAAGCGAACCACTTCCTAAAGCGGTTGTAAGATCTACGGTTACTTGATTTTCTCCTGAAGTGATTCTTGTCTCGACAACGCCCTCGGCAACTGGATTTCCCAAATCATTATATCCTGTAGCAGTAATAGTCCAATCACCCCACAAAAGATTATTAATAATCATGGTTTTTTGAGTACTTGCCAGATTGGAGAAACTGTTTCCATTTGGTCCTGATCCCCGAATTGAATAACTCGTTATTTCTATTGGATCAGAATCTCCCGATGCCAAATTTCTTGAAGCTATCTCTTTTTCAGTACGAATGGAGACCGATAAGCTTCCAGTTTTTAATTGAGGTGATTCTTGATCACAGCTTGCTAGTACGATTACCACAAGAATACTAGCCACGAGCACAACACAATTTCTCAATGTTGTCTTTTTCATGTTGTTATCCTCCTTGTTCCACCTATGAGGTGGCTACAAAGAGATAACGGCAGGATTATGAGTTTTGCTTCATTTTCCAACGAAGTGAGCGTAGTGAATCCATGAATGGACCCTTACCGAGCGGGTGCGGGAAACGTAGGGGGAGATACCCCGCTCTTTAGGGCTTTAGGGCGGCAGCGGAGGCGACGCTTCCTGGGACCGGTTCCTGCCCTAGGGTAACGATACCATTCATTTTTAAAAGTTCGTAGAGAGCTTCATGCCCTAACCGAAGACCGAACATTCCCGTAATACTTGAAAGACTTCCGAGTACTTTTCTTACTCTCCCGCGGTCAAGAATCTGCTCATTATATTCTTTATGAATTTCATCCTCTGGATTCACGTAGGAATAATTGACTAATTCTGTGGAATATACAGTAAGTATTCCGCGATTGACTCCCCGTCGCCTTAGTTTCGTTCGAATTTGTTTTGCGAGTGGACAGTTTTGCGTGTCCATGAGATCTCCCACAGTAATTTTTGAGGGATCTGTGCGCAATGCAGCTCCCATTGAAGATAGTGTTGGAATGGAATTTCTATATAACCCCTCGAGTAAGGCCAGTTTCGGCGTAACAGAATCAATTGCATCAATTACTAAATCCACCGGAGGTGAAATTATTTTCTCCAGTGTATCTTCATGAGCGAATATATCCAAAGCCTCAACTTGAGCTTGTGGATTAATATCTAAAACTCTCTGTTTAGCTACGAGCACTTTTTTCTTTCCGAGAGTTGCTTCTGTTGCAAGAAGTTGACGATTGATGTTGGTGATTCCAACGGTGTCAAAATCGACCACCCGAATATGTCCTACACCACTTCTTGCCAATACTTCCAAAGCGTATGATCCAACGGCACCCATTCCGACTATTACTACGTGAGACTTAGAAAATATCTCAAGAGCCTCGTCGCCTAATAGTCTACCAGTTCGTAAAAATCTTTGCGTTTGCATCACACTGTTCCTCAATTAGTTTTTCTTGTACATGCATGAGAATGGCTAGTTTTGCTACATGTTCTTTTAGAATATTTTCATATGTCACTCCAGAAAATGATGCTGAAGGCACATTCGGATAATCCGTTTCTATGAGAAATGGTACAGTAAGTTCATACAATCGTTCAGCGAGTTTTGTTGGATATTTCCAAAGCGATGGTCCTAATGAAATAGTGGCTCCTAGCTGCGTAAATCGCTGAGCAACTTCAATTGATTTTATAAAACCGTGAATCAGGACAGGTATTTGAAAATTGCATGAGGTGAGGAGATCTTCCAACCATGGTATGGGACCAACGTGGTGGAGCACAACTGGTCTCTGTAAAGCATGTGCAATTCTGAACAGTTCACGGAGTAAATCTTTTTGCAAAGCATAGGGTAGACAATGTTCAAAACGGGAATCGAAGCCTATCTCACCGATGTATCCCAAAGAATCATCTTTCAGTATTTCATAGAGTCGTTGTGTGATATCCTCAATGAAGCCGTTCGTGACATTCTTATGCTCTAGAGATTCCGGCAGTATGCCGTATCCGCGTCTGTGTCCCTGTGGCAAGGTGCGTGCACGAGCTATTGTCCATTCTTCCGTTGAACTTGTAGCAAACCATATTTGCCATGCTTCTGGAATAATCGGTTCGTTCTCTCTAGGCAGATGCCTGTGCATATCAATCATCTAAATACCTTTTATGAGGTGTTCGAGAAGGATTTTTATACCAAGTGCAATGAGTACAATTCCACCTATCATCTCCATCTTGTCACCAAGTAAGGGTCCGGCTCTTTTACCCAGGAGAACCCCCAGGGTAGAGAGAATGAATGTAGTTACTCCAATAATGAGTACACTCAACCAAATATTTATTCCGAGCATCCCAAAGGTTACTCCAACGGCGAGAGCATCGATACTTGTAGCTATACCCATCATGAGCAAATCGTGAAATCTCAACTCAGTACCACACGAGTCGGCACAAGCCATTCCGATTGCTCGTGCTCGCTTCTTTCTTACATAATCGAGTAGACCAGCGACCATCATGTTAAGGCCAATAATCGAAAGTAGAATGCATGCTATCCAATGGTCAAGGTGTTGTATGTGTGAACTGAATGTTGAACCGGCAATCCATCCTGCTATGGGCATGATGGCTTGAAAAATGCCAAAAGTGATACCGATAATATAGGGGTAACGAAGTGATGTAATCTCAAGGCATGCGCCCTGAGTAATAGATACAGCTAGAGCATCCATTGATAATCCAACAGCTATACCAAATACCATAATGAATTCTGCCCAACTCATAGTAATGAATAGTACCTGCTTTAGGTATGGTGAACAAGTATAACCGCTAGATTACATAGCAAATTTTGATAAACTCTGGTACGCTTCAAAAAGAGGGGGAATTACATGCCCGTATTTGTTCGAAATCTTGCACTTGAATATCTGGTGACCAATGGAGCATTAGATTCAGAAGCTATGCTTTCCATGTATAAACAAGCTCGGTGGCGTCATGCTCATGGAGCTTACTATTGTGTATACACACTTCCTTCAGGGGTCGAATTTATTTTCCGTGCAATTCCTGATGGTGAAGATATGCGAATTCTAGGTACCGACACTCATGTATCTGGTCGTTGTATGTGGAGTGCCATTCCTTTTTTCAACGCTACGCCAAAAGATGCTGACACGTTGTCAGCGGTAGTTGCCTGCACAAACAGTGCACAAGATGGAGTGTTTGTTGCACATCTCATGAATGCAGCAGTGTTACCGGAATTACAAGAGGGGCAGACAATTGGCATGCAGGTTGTAGCCTTTCCCTTTGTGCTTGAATCCTATGACTCACGAGAACATTACGAGCAGTACTACACCGCTAATCCGGATGAAGCACGGTTTCCAACAATCTTAACAGATAAACGAATTTTTCCACTCAATTTTATGATGAAGCATGATCCGGATATTCCTGAAGAAAAGAGAGATCATAGTCTTGCCGAAGATATTGTGCTCATATGTGGTCCCGTTTTAGCTGTTCGAGAGATGCCGCCTCACAATCGTGAAGAACAGAGTGCAAGTTTTACTGTGGCCACAATAGCAACACAATTTGGGCATCTGGATGTGGCTTTTGTTTCAGAAATGGTGTTTGGCAAACCGTGTAAAAAAGACTCCTACCTTGTTTTCAGCGGAATGATTTCTGCAGATGTTGCTGTTGAAGGACTTGAGAACTGGGTTGATAATTAATCTTTTTATGAGAAAACATCACTGTTAGAACCGTTTTGTCCATGAATGACAATAGGGTAGTGATCCTTTTCTCTCATAATAATCTTGATGATACTCCTCAGCTGGCCAAAACCTTGCAGCGGGGCGAACCTGAGTTGCAATATTCATCCCTTTCTTTTCAAGTACGGCAATGAGGCTCAATACAGTTTCGTATTCGTACCTACTTCTGTAAAATATTGCAGATAGATACTGATTACCAATATCTGGACCTTGCCCATTATCTTGTGTAGGATCATGAATTTCGAAAAAATATTTTGTGAGTTGTTCATATGATATCGTGCGTGGATCATACTGGACTTCCACCGCTTCAAGGTGACCTGTAGTATGGGTAAGTACATCTTTATAGTTTGGATTGTTCGTGAATCCTCCAGTGTACCCTGAAGTTACAGAGTAGACACCATCAAGCTTTTCTAATAAATATTCTACTCCCCAAAAACATCCCCCAGCATAAACTGCCTTAGCAATCGGAGGTCCTGGTTTGAAAACAAGTGAAATTGAGTTAACGCAGTGGCGTGTATTCTTATCTGTAAAACCCTCATTAAAAAAAACATGACCGAGATGACCATTACAAGTTGCACATACAATTTCGGTTCTCATTCCATCCGGATCCGGGAACCGTAGGACTGCCTGGGAAAGTTCATCATCAAAAGATGGCCATCCACAATTCGAGTGGAATTTATCAACGGAACTATACAGGGGAGATCCGCATTGTCTGCAATAGTAGGTACCTTCATCGGTAGTATCGGTATATGCTCCAGTAAAAGCCCTTTCAGTACCTTTATTGAGCAATACATGCGTCTCAAACGGATTTAATTTTACTTTTAATTCGTCTGCCAAAGGTTCGTAGGGAAACCGAGCCAGTAAGTCGTTTGTATCTAATGATGCAGTATACATAGTGTCCTCTTTTGTTTCGGAAGGAAGTTTTTCAGATGATCCAGATGCCACAAGCACTACAGTCAGCAGGCTTAAGCATAGCATAATGAAAAATATCTGAAGTATGTGTCGACTCATGTTGTTTCTCTCATTGGATTCCCTTTTGGTTTACTTAGTTTTGGGAAAATTGGCCATACTTCTTGTTTGTATTGTGAATAAAGGGGATATTTCTCCGATGTGATACCTTCGGTAAAAATGGTTGACCCAACAAAGAGCAGTGTGAGCAGTAACGGGCCGAATGCACTCCAATGTACCAAAGAACCAGAGTGTCCAACACTTATGATATATATAGCCCACCATACTCCAAGTTCTCCTAAATAATTGGGATGTCGCGAAATAGCGAATAGCCCGCTCGTTCTGAATCCGCGTTCATAGTCGTCCTGGAACGCGGGAACTTTCGGTAGTAAGCCATACTTTGATTGTTGGAAGTTATACTGTTGTTGGTCGGCAACAGTTTCAAGAATTAAGAAGCCGAGCATGACCAGAGCACCGACTGCAGAGAGTGCTGGATTCATACTTTCTGATGTCTGGGAGATAATATAGAGCGGTACGGTGAAACAGATAAATAGAAATTGCTGGTAGAATGAGATGAAGAGAAAATTAAAAATCTGCCAGTATACAGGATTCCCAATTTTCTCTCGCAATATCGGCCAGCGATAGTCTTCGCCACCTGTAAATCCACCCCTTCGAGTGAAATTAAAGGTAAGACGAGCTCCCCATAGGGTTACTAAGAGTGCTGGAATCGTTATTGTAATGTCCCAAGAACCGGCAGCTGCGTAGATCCATGCATATCCCACTGGAGTGGTACTCCACAGCCTATCGGTCCATGAATAGTCATTGGTTATGAGGCCAAATAAAAAGCTTACTATAATGGTAAAAATTGTAATCACAGATACCGTTGCAAGTGCTCCGTGTTTAGTAATAGGCATGATGGTTAAGCCTGCTATAAAACACCCGATAATGATAACGAAGAAGAAGATTATGGTTTTACTTGTAATTTTCATACATGAACTATATAAGGTGAAAGATAAACTGGCAAGTAAAAGGCATATTCAGGGTGTGTTTTTGTAGTGAATCAAGAGAAATAGTAATTGCGGGAGTAGTGCTGGTACGGTATCATCATACGTGACATAGATAAGATTAATTTCAAGAGAGGGCATAGTATGAAAAAGATTTTAATGGCAAGTATGGTTGTTGTAATAACCATACTAGTATGTGTTGGATGTGCTTCGTCTAAGGAAATTGCAGAGCCAAAAGTTCCCGCAATTATTGGTGCAGAGGGTATACCACAACCAGAGTGGGTAGATGCTACCCCAAAATCCGCCGACTTGCACTATGAAACAGGATATGCACAGTTGAGTAACAAGGCGAATTCAATCAAACGGGCAAGTGCTGAGGCAAAAGAAAAAATTTCTCAGTGGATAAATACCACTGTAGATACAGTAGTAGTGAATTATACCAGTGATATGGGTTCTGGAGATAATCGGGAAGCACTTGAGGCTTTTGAATCAATTTCCAGACAGACAAGTACTAATGCTCTTATGGGAGTAACTCAGGAAGCGGTGTGGGTAGATCCCGATAACGGAGTCTGGGTATTGCTTTCAATACCCAAAGAAAATACAGCAAAAGCTTTTGAAGCAGCTACTAAACAATTTGAAATCAATGAGGCTGCACTATATGCAGAATATAAAATGGATGCTGCATTGCAGATGCTCGAAGAAACTTTAGCTAATCAGTAACTCTCTATTCACGTAAAAAAAGCATCGTGTAAGAACGCGATGCTTTTTTAATGAAGGGTACTCTAAGTTGTCTAACGTTTTGGGTAGTGTGTGATGTAATACATATATTCATATATGGTTGAAATTTTATCCATAATCGAAACAAGGAAACTTTCTTTATATTTTGGGGTTGCTTTGGTTTTAGGATACATATGTTTTACGATAATATCCGCCTCCAGTTCATTGACTGAAAAATGCTTCTTGGCATTAGCTAGAGCAATTTGGGGATGTTCATGACCGTGCAGTGATCTGTGTGTATCTTTTGCCTTCCGTTCTCTCCAGTCATATAAAAAGAAATCGTGGAGTAATCCTCCGCGTGCGGCAGCTCGATAATCGAATCGTAATATTTTGGAAACCGCGTAGGATAGAAATGCTACACGAATAACATGTTCAAATATTGGGGTCGTGTGGTGATGAAAATTTTTAAGTTTTCTAAATTCATCATGGACAACAATATCGGAAACAAGCTCATTGAACTCTATTCTTTTCGGTCTTGGGAATGTATGTGGAATTCTCTCACTTCGCACCATATAGAGATGCACATGAATTCCTGTAAGAAGCATGATTAGAGATAGTTTTATCATGATTGGTGTTGAAATATTGAAAAGAAAATAGAGAACGAATAATCCAACTGAGAAACCGAATAAACGCTTTAATTGTTTTACATTCCAATTACATAAAATTGAAGTCGCATAAGTCAAGTACAGTACTATCCCCCTAATTTGGAATTGTTTCAAATGTATAGAAGTATAGGTAATCAGTCAACACATAGAAAAGAGGCTCACTGTAAAGTATACAGAAGCCTCTAAATAAATCTTTATACAATTTTGAATTAATTTTATTTAAATTCGTAGAGACTATTATTGGTTAGAGAGGAATTCACAATTCCAAGCATCGCAGTATTCACCCTGAGAATGTAAATGCCCATGGATATACGCATCTACTACTTCTCTTGTTTCTCCAGTAACTCCGATTACCACTTCAACACCCTGTTTCTCGAATTTTTTTGCTGCTTCTCGACCCAGATTGCCTGTAATGATTGTAGTTGCTCCCTTAGCTATGATGGTGTCCGGAAGTTCACATGGTACATGTCCTGGATTGGCAAATTTTTCAATTTTTGTAATTTTCCCATCTTCAGTGTTGAAGAACATAAAATCTTCACAAAATCCAAAGTGTCCACTCACCACATCTTTTTCTGCAGCGACCGCTATCCTCTTCATAAAAATCCTCCTTGAGCACCTTCTATCTACAGCATCGGGCTGAATATCGGAAAAGTCAAGGGATAAGAAGAAAATTGATATAAAATAAAATAAAAATCCATTATATATCACATTAATATACTTGTATATCAAGATTGAGCATTAAAAAGTTATTTCCTATACCTATAGAGGAAATCAAAAGAACATTATAGCGTGTACCGGAGTCATTCCTGAAGCATGGAATAATCGCTAGTACGTATCGCCTATTGCTCTGTTCTTTCCCTCTTCTTTTGCCCTGTATAGGTTTTTATCGCAACGTCTCAGTACAGCCAGTTTTGATTCACCTAGGTGATATCTAGTGAATCCGAGGCTAATTGACACCTGTGGGCTATCGAGTGAAAAATGTGTCTTCCAATCAAAGTTTTGAACACCTGTAAGTAAACGGTTGGGTAAGGAGAACTCGGAATTCAAAGATGATCTGGCAAGGATAAGAAATTCGTCTCCACCCCATCTACCTACATAATCGTAAGAACGGACGAGCTGAGTTAAAATATGAGCAAGTTGAATCAGGACCCGGTCACCCGTTTCATGACCGTAGGAATCGTTGATATCCTTGAAATTATCGATATCCAGCAGTATGAGCATATAACGATCCTCTTTTTTCTGTTTATACAAAACCTTCTCAAGCACGCTGTCTAGCCCACTGCGGTTAAGAACTCTGGTCAGTCCATCATGTTCGACTTCTAATTTAAGTTTTTCCAACATGACCGTCTTCTCAGAGGATTCTATGATTATTTCACTGAGGAGTTTATTATTTGAAAGCATGATGATAATAAAATTAACTCCACTCAAGAACACAAGGGCAAGGAGATTACTCATGCGAATAGCTGTAGAATCAAACTCAGTCAGAGTATATCCATGTGACAGGGAGATAAGATCGAGAATTATTCGATATAAAAATGAAATCGAAAAGAGTATATATATTGCCAACAGAAATCTCAAAGGTTTTGCCAGCAGTGTGTCCATATCTCTGTTTATCCAAATTATACGTATATACTGTAAGGAGATAAAAAGTGTAACGGTACCATTGAGAAGTGACCGATAGAGTTGATTGCTTGCGATGGTTGTTATTAACATACAGAGTATTACTACACTAGTAAAATACAGGTAAAATTTTCGATTAATTGGCGTATAAGTAAATGCGGCAAGTCCGAATAAAAAGAAAATTGCTCCAACCAGGGTAAGCATATTTCCAATAAGGGTACATGCTGTAGATGGGAGATTTGGTTGGATAAAGGCAATGAATCTTCCGAAGATATGAAAAACTAAATTGAGCGTCCAATATCCGAGACCCTGTACGTGATCCCGATTACGAATCCAGAGGGCGAAAAAGACGCATATGAATAGTGTGTGAAACACTAAGCCGAAAAAGGCAATGGTTGAGAGGTTGTACAACTGGATAATAGGCTACCCCTTATCAGATTCGTTCTATCACTTTTCAATTTTATCCGTAATTAAGCTCTGAACACAATATATTTTTTATGATATTGGCTTTTAAAATGCCAAATGGTTATGAATTCTTAGCATACTCCTTACGAATTGCTTCAGCCGCATACCAGCCAGTAAGAATTGCAGTTGGAATTCCTGCAGGTGAATATGCCCACTGTCCCGCTTTATAGACAGAAGGAATAGTGGTCAATACAGATTTCGGAATATGCTGAAGAGAATGTGTGACTGGAGAAGTTTTCTCAAAACTCCATCCGGTGATTCCTCCTTCGGAAGAACCCACCAATGTTTGAATTGTTACTGGCGAAGACGAGAAATTATATTCAATTGAGTCTCTTAGACCAGGGAAAATAGTACTATTCAACTGCTCTATCATTGCCGATGATAAAAGAGCATTGAATTGCTCATACCAACCCTCGTCCACTACTTTTTTAACAAGATCATATTCACATAAAAAACTGATAATAAGACCAGTTTTCCCAACTGGGGCGAGGGTGGCATCTCTGAGACAGGGAATAGATATCTCATAAGTTGTTTTCTTACAGTAAGAGGTAATCCAATCTTTTACAGCAGCTTTCTCCAATCCGGACTTCGAGAGAAGATTGGTTAAGTCAGAGCGGAAAAGCTGGCCAATTCCTTCGTGAGAGGGAGTATAAAATAGATGCGGATCAGTAATATTTTTGTAGTACTCGGGTGGCAATGTACTGCCCAAATAGAGGGTAAATACAGAATCACCCCCTCGGCATTTTTCAAGTTCTCTTTGTCTTGATTGAATATCTGATTGTATTCTGTCTGGTAATCTCTCTGTTAAGGTAATTCGATACAGGGTCTTTAGGTCGGCTCCCCAGATAAGTTTATTGTAATGTACTTTCTGCCCATGTACGGTTTCGATTAATTTGTCATGGGCTTGAATACAAGATACCTCAGTCTGATACTCAATGGTTCCACCATGACGAATAATTGCCTGAGCTAGGGCTTGAGCCAGTTTCCCAGTGCCTCCTAGAGGATAGAGGTAGTCGGTATATACAAAAAAATAACCTAGTGCAAAGAACATAGGGGTCTGTTTAAAGAAATGTTGTGCAATAAGATCTTTTAAGGACTGACAATCGGAAAGCGTATCTAAATATGATTCGACGGGCATGCTCAAACGGTTCATGCGAAAAACTGCAATTAAAAATCTAAATAACCACGGTAGCATAGTTGTGAAAAGATATTTTTTATCTTGCTTATAGTCTTTGAAGACAGGATTATCAAAGCCATAAATAACCTCCATCTCCTTATATACAGTTTTGATTGCCGAAAAAATTTTATCGATATCTTTCCTGTAATCGGGGAATAGTTTATCCATAAGGAGTTTATAATCATCTACACTTTCTTTGTTTCTCAATGGGACAATCGTATCTGTAATTCCAATTGATACGTTGCTTTCACAGAGCGTTACATCAAGTTGAAGATCTTCTATGAGCGGTCGAATTATTCCTGAGTTTTCTATAGAACGAGCACCTGCATCGAATGTATAACCGGACTTTTCAAATGAGGTAACCAATCCTCCCGGACTTGATTGTTTTTCCAGAAGCAGGACTGAGTACCCATTACGTGAGGCGTATTCTGCTGCAGTGAGACCTGAAAGACCTGCACCCACAATAATGATATCAAAAGAATCAGGTAGTTGTTTGTGGTTCATTGATTCCTCCTAAACGCAGACTGTGGTTAATCAGTTCTTGAGCTCGAACTTCATCAAGTGCATGTGGTGCGGGTTCTTCTATAGCGGTATAGTTGAAAAACTTCCCCGTGATTGTTTTTAAGTCTTCACTTATTCCCAAATAGTAGAGAGCTTGTGCTGAAAGGGTTGCCGGCTTAGCAGATGGGTTGATAATGTGATGTTTGAAAAAACGATATAATTTCCCATTATTTTCGCCGATATTCGTCCGAACGTCACCAGGGTGCATTGCATTGATAGTAACACCTGTGTCAGTAAATTTTTTTACGAAATAGAATAGTGAAAGAAGTTGTGCCGTTTTAGCTGAACCATAACTTTTTAGCCCGGTATAGTGATGTCGTTCCCAAAGTAAGTCATTTACATGAATACCATGTAAAGCAAATCGATGTCCTTCAGAATTGACATAGATAATCCGTGCATGATTCTGGGATGAAAGTTTTTTTATGAGTGCATGAGTGATAATGAATGAGGCTAAGTAGTTGATTTGAAAAACCTCCTCAATTCCATCCATTGTAATGGTTCTGTGTGTGTTATACACGCCAGCATTGTGGATTACAACATCAATATTTCTTGAGATGGTAGATAGAGTGCCAGCTATCTGTTTGATATCTTCAAGCCGACTGAAATCGGCTAGATGACACACGCAGGAGACTCCATACTGCTGCTTGATTTCACTCTCTAGAAGTGCAGATTTCTCTGCATTACGATTAATGCAGATGAGATCAGCTCCTTTTGAAGCATAAAGATGGGCGGTATGGTAACCTATCCCTGAAGTTGCTCCAGTGATGACTACAAGTTTGCCGGTAGCCGACTGGTTGGTAGGCAACGGCACGCTTTTGTTATTTTTTAACATCGCAAAAATATTCGACCATCTATAGGATTTAAGATATGGGTTCATGTAGGCTCTTTCCTTATTTCATGTTTGCATCATCCAAATTTTTTATGCATAAATCGTCTATACAGTTTGTTGAATCGAGGGATATTATCGAATATATCACCCCAGAGGTCGTAATAGTCACGTTGTTCAATAATTTTACCCTGTTCATCAAGAGTAAGGCGACTACATCCATAGATTGATGAGGATGGGTACTTTTTAAAATTAAGGGTCATTATCCACTCCATAAAGAGCGTTTGCCCCTGCATTAAACTGGTGACAATATCCATCTTAAGTTCTTTGGAACGTTGTTCAAGCCTCTTGGTCATAGCTTCAAAAGCTTCGATGCCATGAATTTCCTGAACAGAATCTCGAAATATTACATCAGGATGATAATAGGGAAGTATACCTGACCAGTCGACTCTACCTGTAGTACTATAAATATTGGTCCATAAATCAATCAGCTGTTCCTTTGAAGTAATCACATATTCCATCGTTACCCGATCCTTATCTATTACGGTTCTGTGGTCCATATCTCAATCGTGAAACATATGAGCAGACCTGTTTTATAGCTTATCGTGTATCGGTGCGACTGAAAACAAAAATATTTCTAATAATTGAAATAATTCCTTTCATTGACTTGTCTCCTGGACATGGGGTACCGTATAGCAAATGAATAGGCTGTTTCATGATGTGGAAGTTCTTTGGATTTCTCGATTCGATTATGAGCAAACGTGGTACTTGCAATCACACACACATACTGATTTTTATCAGTTGATGTATGTATGCGAAGGTGCCTGCATGCTAAAAATTGGGGACCAAGTCGAGTCGGTAGAAGCTCCTAAGATTATATTTATTCCACCAGAGAATGATCACGAGATTTTACAAGTTCTATCATCTCGATTAGTAACGTTTGATGTAAAATTTAAAGTTCAGCATGAAGACTCAACCGGTATCCTGAAAAGGATTCCACGAATAGCATCACCTAAGGGTGAACAGCTTAAAAACATTCTTGAGCATATTATCGAAGAAGGGTTCATACGGAGTGGTCATTATCAGGAGATGTGTTCATTACTCATGGGGCTTGCTCTATTAATGCTCATTCGGTGGAATGACGAAATCACGTATTCTTCTTCTCTAGAAATTGATTCACGTGACTTTTTCCATCACAATACTACAAATTTGCTCACTCAAGCTATGATGAAATATTTACAGGATCACTATGCTGAGAAAATCACTTCAGATGACTTATCAACAATATTCAATTATAGTTACCGCCATCTAAGTGAGGTGTTCCACAACGATATGCACATGTCTCCACTTGCTTTTCAGGAGAAAGTTCGCATAGCAAGGGCAAAAGACCTCATGAATTATACTCAATTTGAGCTCAAGCAAATTTGTTCTCTTGCCGGATTTTCTACTGTGCACCAATTTTCTAAACGATTTAAGATGATTGAAGGATTACCTCCAGGTCAGTGGCGCGAAATGCACAGACAACACATTAGAGAAGATGTATGTATAAATCCAAAATTTGTAAATCATCTTTATGTGAATCATCAGCAGACCTCAGTTCCAGATTAGGCACAATTTCATCCTGTTTTGCCAAAGACTTTCCTGTTCTTCTCCCTTAATATTTGTAATTACCAATAGGAGGATACACATGCCTACAACGATGACATTTGCAGATTTACAGTTAGTAGAGACTGAATCGAATCAACCGATGCAATCTGTTGCATACTTAGAAAAACCTTTTTCACTAAAACTCACGAAAGCGGAAATACCAGAACCGGGACCTGATGAATTGAGAATAAAAGTAATGTATGTAGGAATTTGCGGTTCAGATTTGGAAGCCTTTCGAGGTATACGAAAACCTGAGTTCATCAGCTTTCCTGCAAGATTGGGGCATGAAGTTGCCGGTATAATTGATAAAGTAGGAGAGCATGTTCAAGGACTCAAGCCAGGTATGAAGGTCGCTTGTCGGTATGTTTGGGGAGCATATGCAGAATATATTACTTGTAAGCCTTTTAATGTACAGGTCATGCCGGATGATTTTAATCTTGAATCAATTAGTTTGATAGAAATTCTACCTGGGGTCATTCATACTGCTGAGTTATCTCAAATAAATTCTGGAACAACTGTTCTCATCATGGGACAAGGGGTAAGTGGATTAATGCTAACGCAGATATTGGCACTTTACTCGCCAGCAGAGCTCGTAGTCACAGATCTGAAAGATAGAAATCTTGCTTTAGCAAAAACCTATGGAGCGACGAAAACAATAAAAATCCCCTCTCCCGATACACTGACTGCAGAATTTCTGGCGGATGATTATCCAAATGGATTTGATGTGGTTATACCCTGTCTTTTGGAAGGTGATTGCGTGATGGATGCGATAAATACTACGCGTATCGGAGGGAAAGTCGTCTTATACGGTGGGATAGGCACCTCTAAAATACCTGTTGATTTCTTTAAAGTACACAGAAAACGTGTGGAAATTATTTCAACTGAACCGAGACGAGATATTGATATGTATCGGTACTTTAAAGAGGGTATATCGTTAGTAACAGATGGGCTTATTCAGACAAATCAATATATAGATCGAATTTATCCTATGAAAGATATTCAAAAAGCCTTTGAGGAACGTATGGATCATACGAATGATATTATTCATATCCTGATCGATACTCAGGCAATGGAATAATATGTACTGCCAAAGATTGTAGATTCTCAAACTGCGTGTTACTCTCAAGGGGCGATTAGTATTGATGCGTGAAGTGATGGAAGGGTAATAACAGATGAGCAAGATGAGTTTCTTCTCGAGAATCAGTATTTTTAAATCGAATCTCAGTATTCGCTCCAAACTGATAATTATTTTTCTTGCTGTTTCCATTATTCCCCTTCTTGTGGTGAGTTTCATATCGTACAGAATTTCATTCCAGAGTATTCAGGACAATGCGGTCGAGAATTTTGCCAATGTTGCAGATCAATTGAATAAGAATATTGAATTGGTTCTCATGGATAGCAGGAATTATCTAAAAATCAGCCAATCGGATGAAGTTCAGGATTTCTTAACTAAATCGGTTAGTGATGAAATTGAATACGAACATGCAATGAGGGTGATTCAACTTTTTAAAATATATAGACAACTGTTTGATTTTGATGATTTTGTGAAAAATATTGTAATTTTAAATAGCAAAGGTCGGCATATTAGCGAGAGAAAAGGAGTCTATTCACTTCCTGTGGCTATTGAAGATCTTCCTATTGTAGAAAGAATTCTTAAATCGCCCGATGCAATAACTATTATCCCCAATACATTTCAAGAGTATGTAGAACCCAAAACAGCTGAAAATTATTTATCTCTCTCCTCTGTACTTAGAAAACCGATTACTCATGAAGAGGTTGGATACATCATTGTGGATTTAGATATGAATGTTATTTACGATTTAGTTACTACCATTTCTCTTCATCCTCCTGGCGATTTTTTTATTGTTGAAAGTGAAGATAGTATTATTTGTCCATCGCCCAATGATTATGTGTATGGAGACCTTTCGGAAGAACATATTGAATTAATTAAAAATAATGAGAGAGGTTATTTTAATGCAGAATACCATGGTGTACGATCTTTCTTTGTTTTTAATACGTTAAAACTGACAGGGTGGAAGATCATCGGAAGATCCGACCGAAGTGAACTGCTTGCCAGTGCTCTGGTTACACGGAACATTTCTTTATTCATCGTTCTGGCTACCGCTGTCGTACTAATTCTTATATATCTTTTCTTATCATTCAGACTGACGCATCCTATCAGAAAATTAAAGACTTGTATGCAAGAGGTGGAGAAAGGAAATCTTGAATTACGTGCAGAAGTATCGAGCCACGATGAGATAGCTGAGCTGAGTGAAAGTTTTAACTCAATGGTACAGCGGATTAAAGAACTTCTTGACTTAACAGTGAGGGAACAGAAATTAGCAAAAAAAATGGAATTCAAGGCATTGCAAGCACAGATAAACCCCCATTTTTTGTATAATTCACTTGAATCTATCTTGTGGATGGCTGAGGCTGGTAACAAAGATGATATTATCGTAATGACAAAATCACTCTCTAGTTTTTTCAGGATTATATTAAGTAAGGGTGATGAAAAGATTCCTATTAGAGATGAGTTGGCTCATATTCGTAGTTATCTAGTAATTCAAAAACTGCGGTATCGTGATATTTTAAGTTATGAAATTGATGTCCCTGATGAGTTGTTGTCGTATAAAATAATAAAAATTCTATTGCAGCCACTAGTTGAAAACGCGTTGTATCATGGTATAAAAAATACGAGAACTACGGGTAATGTCCGAATATCAGGAAGGGAAGAGGAAGCAAAAATTATTCTTACGGTTGAAGATAGTGGTTCGGGGATGTCTCATGAGAAGCTAACAGAATTGCTGAATATGTTTGATTCAGATATGAGCTCTCAGACAGGATCCAGTTCTTCCAGCTATGGTCTGAGAAATGTTAATCAACGTCTTAAGTTGGAATATGGGAATCATTATAAATTGCAGATTGAAAGCGAGCTGGGAAGAGGCACTCGGGTGATTATTAAGATTCCTAAGGAGACTTAATGTGTATAAGACGGTATTAGTGGAAGATGAAATAATTATTAGAGAGAATATTCGTGATAATTTTCCTTGGGAGAAAAACAATCTAATCTATGCTGGAGAAGCCTCTGATGGGGAGAGTGCTTTACAAATAATTGGGGATGTTAAGCCTCAGATTGTTATCACAGATATAAAAATGCCGTTTCTCAGTGGTCTGGATTTGAGTAGAATTATTCGCCAACAGATGCCCTGGATAAAAATTATTATCATGACTGGTCATGATGAATTTGAACTAGCTCAGCAGGCATTAAAAATTGGAGTTTCAGACTACCTGCTAAAACCGATTGGATTGAAAGACCTGGAGATGAGTTTACAGACCGTAGTTCAAGCGATAGCACAAGAAGAACATAATTTATTGAATATTGAGAAGTTACAAGAAAAAACCGAAATCAATAAAAACTATCTGAAAAATGATTTTTTAAAAAATATTTTAACCGGTGTACTGAGCCTTCCAAAAATCTATGAAACAGCGAAAGATTTAGGAATTGACATTCAAGCAACTTGTTATGCAGCCGTATTACTGCATCTCAGTATTCCTGAATCATATACGGGCAATTCATACGATGAATACATAAAAGCCGCATCCATTATTCGCGTATTGGAAGAGAGATCCATTTTTCTTGTGAGAGAGAGTCTGAAAGAATATGTGCTCATCATTACAGGCAATAACCCAGAAGTAATCCAAAATAGCTGTTATCGTATTAGCGAATCTGTGAAGGCTGAAATTGAGACAAAAACACAGTCTCTGGTGAGTGTGTATATTGGGGGGATAGTTAAAAGACTTGTAGAGCTTACAACCTCGTATCAGGAAGCAATGAAGATTGCTGGTTTTTCATATCTATTCGGAAATCATAAAATCATAGGTATTGATGATCTTAAAATGGTGAATCCTTATCATGGGTTTTTAATTCCATTTGAACGCAACGAACTTGCCCGATTTCTTCGTATAGGTACGAGAGAGGATATTACTCAATTTATAACAATTCATCGAGAGCGGCTTTTACAATTTCCCCAAACTCTTTTCCATTACATGCTTATTAGGTTTAACTTGTACTATGAAGTGGCACAACTTCTGGAAGAATTAGGGATTAACAGTGACTCAGTTGGTGACGATTATGATATAAAGACTCTGGTAGATGATTTTTCAAATACGTCGACTATTGATGAATTGGTGGGGCTAGCCGAAAATGCCATAACGGTTGCCATTGAGAATCGTGATATTAGAAAGGTACAAAAGTATACAAGTCTCATCGAGAAGGCGAAGCTCTATATCCGTGATAATTATTCAAGAAGCAATCTGCAATTACCAGATGTTGCAGATTTCGTAAATGTGAGTGCTGGGTATCTGAGTACCGTATTTAATCAGGAAAATGGGGTGAGTTATACCGATTATGTAGCTGAGGTTCGAATTCAAAAGGCGAAAGAATTACTTATATCAACAGATAAGAGTTCTGCAGAGATTGCTTTTGCAGTAGGGTACAATGATCCGCACTATTTTTATAACATGTTTAAAAAGGTGACTGGTATAACATCAACTGCATATAGAAACAGCAAACTTATGAATTAACGTGTAAATACAATACAATGGGAGGTTTCAGTTTTTTTGATTTTTCTCTGTGGTGTAATATTTTCACAAATCTTGAACAATATAAAATTTTTACACCTGAATGTATTGAGATTCTAAATTGGTGTGCTTGAATTATCTGGAAATCTTGCACATGCTCCCAATAATCCTACATTGCGTGCACGATTTTCATGGCTGATAATCTTAATAGAATTTGCTTAGGCAAATAAAAACGGAGGGTTATCCATGAAAAAAAGAATTGCTATTCTTTCTCTCGTATTGGTTCTCATGTGCACAGCGACACTTTTCGCTGCTGGAGGTTCCGAAGCGAAATCTTCTGGGGAGAAAACCAAAACTTTTGCTATCGTGTATCCGATTGTTCACCCATTCTTTGAGCCTGTAACGGAAAGTGCTGAGGCTTATGCAAAGGAAATGGGATATAAGGTTATAACGAGAGCTCCTGAAGGTGTTGGCGTTAATCAGCAGATAGAAATTATGGAGAATCTCATTTCCATGAAGGTCGATGGTATAGCCATTGTTCCGACCGATCCTGAAGCTCTTACCCCTTATATCAACAAAGCTATTGATGCTGGTATTCCTACAATTTGTTTCGAATCAGATGTTGCTGAAAGTAAGAGACTCGCATTCTTGGGTACCTATAACTACAATGCAGGAAGACACCTGGGTTCTGTTGTTGGTAAGGAACTGAACGGTAATGGAACAATGATTATTGCTACTGGTCTTCCAACTCAGCGTAGTTTGAACGAAAGAATACGTGGAATACAGGAAGAACTGGCTGAGAATTATCCTGGAGTTAAAATTCTTGACATCCAGACCGGGCAGGGAGATCCTAACCTTACAATCAACGTAATTGAAACATTGATACAGTCATATCCTAACTTTGACGTCTTCACAAGTATTGATGCAACTGGCGGACCAGCAGCAGTAGCTATTTGGAAGTCTCGCGGTTGGACTGCAGATGATCACATGATCATTACATTTGATAACATGGAAGAAAATATCCAGGGTATCAGAGACGGTCAGGTTACTTCAGTTGTTTCACAGAAACAGTGGTTATGGGGAGAAATGATTCTCAAGACACTCAATAACATCATTGATGGGAAAACAGTTCCTGAGTCAACAGATACCGGTACAGTTGAGATTACCAGTGCAAATGTAGAAACATACATGGGAAACTAGTCAACTGAATCGGAACCGCGATTAATCGGTCGGTAGAGAATTTAGTTCTACCGACCAAAACAGTAATCGTGTTCTACAGTTTTTAGAAAGAAGGATAAAACTATGAAAGATTTAGAGCCTCTCCAGAATTCTTCTCATGAGCAGGAGAAAATTGGTCGATACTCGGTAAAACGGATTACAGCGCTTATTAGGGGAGAAAGAACTAGTGGCCTTATCCTTTTGATGATTCTAATCATTGGTGTACTTGCATTTTTACAACCAGACACATTTTTCACTTCCAACAACCTGTTTAACATCATGAAGCAGGCAAGTATCGTTTCAATAATTGCATTCGGGCAGACCTTTGTCATGGTTTCCGGAGGAATAGATCTATCGGTAGGTTTTTCGTTAGGTTTATCGGGTGTTATCATGGCTGAGTTTATCAAAATGAACCTGCCTCCTGGCGTGGCGATAATTTCTGGGCTCTTGATTAGCATTATCATTGGTATTTCTAATGGCCTCATTATTACCAAATTCAAACTTCCCCCATTTATAGTCACTTTGGGAATGGCAAAAATTGCACGTGGTGTAATGTATGTTATTACAAGAGGATATCCGATTCCAGTAAGAGATCCCTTTGTAATATGGATAGGAAATGCCTACGCAGGCCCCATTCCTATTATGGTTATTGTCATGCTTATTCTGTTCGTTATTTCTGCCTTTGGTTTGGGGAAAACAGTTTTTGGGCTGCGAACGAAAGCGATCGGTGGAAATGAACATGCAGCCAGACTTACTGGTATTAAAGTCGATATGCATAAAATTCAGATTTACGCGATGACTGGGTTATTGTGTGGAATTGCTGGAATTATTCTAGCCGGTCGTGTTAACTCTGGTAACCCAAACGCAGGCGTGAACTTTGAACTCGACTCTATTGCAGCTGTTATTGTTGGTGGAACAGCAATGAGTGGAGGAGAAGGAACGGTAATAGGTACTCTATTGGGAGCTATGATCTTGCAAATAATAAGCAATGGACTTGTATTAATGAATGTAAGTATCTACTGGCAAACAATCGTAGCCGGTTCATTAATAATTATCGTATGTGCATTAGACAGTTTTTCGCATGCGAAGGAGACCAATGCTGCATAGAACCCTTAATAGGGGTATTGGTGGGTAAAAATGAGTACAAAAGAAATACTTCGAATGGAAAATATTCACAAGAGTTTCCCTGGAGTACAAGCTCTACAATCAGTTTCCTTTGATCTTCTTGAAGGAGAGGTTCATTCTCTGGTTGGGGAAAACGGTGCCGGGAAGAGTACCCTCATGAAAATTCTTGGTGGTGTATATTTCCCGGAAGAAGGTCAAATCTTCCTAGACGGTAATGAAATAAATTTTAAAAGTCCAAGAGATTCCATGGACAATGGGGTAAGTGTTATCTACCAGGAGTTTAATCTTGTTCCGACACTGACTGTTGCTGAAAATATTTTTCTTGGAAAAGAATATACCAAAAAATTGAGCAAAGAACTTGATAGAAAATCAATGAATAGAGATGCCTCAGCTCTCATGGAAAAACTGGGACTTCCGAATTTTGATTGTTCTCGATATGTCCGTAAACTGAGTGTGGCTCAGCAGCAAATGGTAGAGATTGCGAAGGCAGTTTTCAATAAAGCCCGTATTTTAGTTATGGATGAGCCTTCGGCGGTACTGAGTCAGACAGAAACAGATTTGTTGTTTGCTCTTATTCAGGATCTGAAAACAAAGGGAATTACTATTATCTATATTTCCCACCGTTTAACAGAAGTTTTAGAATTGTCTGACCGGATAACAGTTCTTCGTGATGGTCAATTTGTAATTACTTTTGATAATCATGAGAAGCATATCACTGAAGACGATCTCGTCAATAAAATGGTAGGACGTGATATCAGCGATATTTATCCTGACCGGAGCGATGTAACATTCGGAGAGAAGATTCTGGAAGTGAAGGATATTTCAAAGGCTGGAATGTTTTCTCACATAAGTTTTGATCTTCATGCGGGAGAAATATTAGGATTTTCCGGGTTGGTAGGAGCTGGAAGAACTGAAGTGATGAAAGCCCTATTTGGCAGTTATTCAATAGATGAAGGTGAAGTTAGTATCCATGGGATTCCTGCCAAGATTAACTCAATCCCAGCTGCAATTAATCATGGCCTTGCACTAGTTCCAGAGGATAGAAAAGGGGAGGGACTTATTCTTTGTCTGAGTATGTCTCAAAACATGATTTTATCCGGGATAAAAAAAGTTCAGAATTTTGGTGTATTATTGCGGAAATCTATAAATGAGATGGTCGGACACTACACTGAGAAACTTGATATCCGACCGTCTTTACCGAATCGGAAGATTAAAGATTTCAGTGGTGGAAATCAGCAAAAAGTGGTTATTGCAAAATGGCTTGCAAATAATCCGAAAATTATGATTCTAGACGAACCGACTCGTGGTGTTGACGTTGGAGCAAAAGTTGAAATTTATAAACTCATTGATGAACTTGCAAAATCGGGCATGGGTGTAATTTTCGTGTCGTCCGAACAGCTGGAAATTCTTGGAATGTGTGATCGCGTGTTTGTTCTTCATAACGGTGAGATAAGTGGTGAATTTTCAAAGGAGTCTGCTACAGAAGAACTCTTGCTTACAGCAGCTGCCGGTCTATATAAGAAAAAATCATTGTAATAGTACATAGGGAGGTTTTTTATGAAACATTACAAACTTTTCATCAATAATGAATGGGTATCAGGGTCCACGAAGGAAACATTTATATCGACATGTCCAGCAACTGGCGAAGAGCTCGGTATGTTTGAAGAAGCGGGGCTTGATGATGTAGATAGAGCTTGCAAAGTTGCCCGTAAAACTTTCGAAAGTGGTGTCTGGTCACGGATGGAGAATAATGAGCGAGCAAAAATAATGCTCAAAGCTGCCGACATTATGGAGCGAAGATGGGATGAGTTGTGCCGCATGGAAGCTCTAGATACCGGAAAGCCGATATTTGAAGTGCAAACAGGTGACATGCCATATTCGATCTATGCTTTTAGATATTTTGCCAACTTAGCCAGAGAAATTAAGGGTGAGTATATTCATGTAGCTAATGAACCATATATCCATGACTATCTTGTGTACGAACCGTATGGTGTAGTAAGTATTATCGCTCCTTATAATTTCCCATTGCACTTGCTTACTCGTAGTTTGGCACCAGCACTGGCTGCTGGCAACACCGTAGTCTGTAAGGCCTCTTCTACTACTCCATTAACAACAGCAGTGTTGGGAGAAATTATTTTAGAAGCGGGCTTCCCTGCGGGTGTAGTTAATATTCTATCGGGTAAGGGTAGTACTGTTGGTGCTGAAATGGCTTCTCATAGAGAAGTAGATGTAGTAGCTCTGACCGGGTCTGAACAAGTTGGCAGGCAATTACTCGAATTATCTGCACGTTCAGAAATTATTAAGAAAAATGTGCTGGAACTTGGGGGGAAAGGTCCCGTAATTGTTGAGCCTGATTGTCGCTATGAGGACACGGTAGTTGGAGTTGCCGATGGTCTGCTCCTAAACGGTGGACAAGTATGTTGTGCTCAAACGAGACTTATTTTACACGAATCAATTTATGACAAATTCCTAGGCGACCTTGCCAAAGAGCTTGAGAGCAGAAAACCTGGAGATATTTTAGATCCAGCAACAAGAATGGGATCTATGATTAACAAGGCTCAACTTGATAAGGTGGATAAGACAGTAAAAAATGCCCTTGCAGATGGAGCAAAACTTATCTGTGGAGGTGAGCGTTTCACTGGCGAATATTTTGACAAAGGAGCCTTCTATAAACCGACTGTGCTTGAAAATGTAAAAGAAGATATGAAATGCTACAGAGAGGAAATTTTTGGGCCGGTATTGGTTGTAGTAAAATATTCACATATTGACGAAGCAATTGAAATGGCAAATAGATCAAAATTTGGGTTGGGTGCTGGTATTTTTAGTGAAAGCCATAAAACTATTCACTATGCATCACAGCGATTGAATGCAGGTTCTATTTTTGTGAATATGCCCAATACCGCTCGAATGAATGCTCCCTTTGGAGGGAACCGAAATAGTGGTATAGGACGTGAATATGGGTCAGCGGGATTACATGAGTATTTGAGAAGTAAAAATACTATCTGGAATATGGCTTTTGGATATCCTGAAGAGCAGAACGAAATTTATTTCTAACATATAGGTATAAACAAAAAGTATCCCCCAGTGAATTTTTTCTATTCACCGGGGGATTTTTTTAAAAGAAAAATCGGGCTGGGCGGATTTGAACCGCCGACCCCAAGTCCCCCAGACTTGTACGCTAAACCCCTGCGCTACAGCCCGTGTATGTTTACATCACACTCGAACGAGGTTACCATAATTGGAAAGTCCATGTCAATAAATGGCAACCTTGTTCAATCAGATGAAACCCTTACATTATGTTGAAACTTGACGTACTATGTCATAAGAGAAAGTAAAATAATGGAGTTATTACCATTAAATCAGCAATAATATTTCATTAACCACAATAATTTTGAGATGAACAATGTGAAGATTACTTACAATTGACACAAGTTAACAATTCACGTATGCTTATGACACTGATGTAGACATTTCAGAGTATGCCGTGTGTGGTGAATTGTTGAGATTAACCTTTGTAAGGTAAAAAAATGGGGGAATTCATGAAATCGTACAGAGTTGAAACAGAAAGACCTTTGCAGCTGCTGCGTTTGAATGATATGATGTATACCATGAACAGGAAAAAAAAGTTTTTATTAACACTCATTGTGTTTGTATGTACCGTTCTTCCGCTCTTCGCCTTTCAGTTTTCTCCTCTGGAACAGTCCTTTTCTCCAAGTGGTGCCAACAGTACGAAAACATACACCATAGTGAATGACTCGAATGATAGCATAGCCGTTGAAATTTCAGCACTCACTCGAGATATGGATGCAAATGGAAAAGAAGTTAACGAGAGTGCTGCACCATACTTTTCTATTGTTCCCAGTAAAGTTATTCTACGACCGCAAAGTTCCCAAATAGTTCGTGTACAATATAGAGGACCTAGAACGGTTCCCACTGAGTTGTCTTTCAGATTACGGGCTGAGCAGATTCCGTACTCTCAGGGAAGAGCTACAGAGGGACAGAGCATGTTTAATTTTCTCTACGTATATACTACGAGTCTCTATGTAACGCCCAGTCGCTCAATCGAACGGGTTCAGGTAGATTCGGCACAACCCACATTGACTGCAGATGGCAGGAGAGTTATGTCGTTGACTATAAGTAATACCGGGACTCTTCACCAGATACTGAATGGTGCTCAGGTGGAAGTAACAAACAATGCAACTCGACAGAGTGTAGTGTATGAAGGTGAGGCTCTTGGGTTTGTCAACGGATTGAATCTCCTTGCGGGCAAAAAGGTCTCTGTTCAGGTTGCATGGCCTCAGAACATGCAATTCCCCACAAATCTTACTAATGCCGAAAGGATGTTTACAGCAAAAATCACCTACAATAACTAGTGATTTGAATAAAAACACTAAGGAATGGGATGCATGATGGAGGTAGGGAGAAAGCGATTAGTTGGCATCCTCATCGTCATGCTAATTTATCTGGTTGTATTACTTGTGGTGTTATTGTTCTCTGCACCACCACAAGAACCGGAATCTTCAGAACCATCGCAAACTTTAGAAGAGCCTGCACAGGTTGATAAGGAAACACCTTCCCGAGAGAAGCCTCTGGTGTTGCAAGCTGCTACCGAAGAGTTTGAAGAAATTCCAGATCCCATACCTTCCCTGATTCCTGAGATAGAAGACACTTCAGAATCTCTTCCTGTGGAAGAAGAAATTATAGCTGCAGATTACGAAAGCGTTCCAATTATTGAAGAACCTACTCCTATTGTAGAAGCTTCTTCTGAGTCATCTCCCTTTGATGAATTCGTAGTTTCCGAGGAAATTGAAGAGGATGACCCTTGGGCCGATTTTTATGTAGCTGGTGAGGAAGACTATTCAATTTTTGATGATGGAGATTATTATGTTCCACTCATCGTGAATGCAGAATATCTCAATGATATTACAGTAACCTTCCTTGATGATGCAATTTTTGTAAATGTTGCAGAATTCAGGCAGTTGATATCTGAACTTCTTATTGACTCATATGAGCAAGAACTTTTTAATACACAGGAACAGTCTTTTTCACTCGATTTTTTAAACGAACAAGAAATTGAAACTTGGTATGATTATCAAACATTTGAGTTACACATGAGCTTTCCCACATGGATGATGCCGACACGAGTCCTCTCGATTAATAGAGGAGGCGTGGCTCGGTATAGTAGCTACAGTATGAGTGGGAGTACCTTCCTTGAGCCTGAGCCTTTTTCCTGGTTTGCAAATATTTCGCTCTATTCAATGCTCGATGTCTCGGAATCACGCCAATGGGAAATAAATCCTACGTCGCTTTTCACCATGCAATCTAGGAACTCTCTAGCACTGTTTGATGTGGGGTTCGATTTTTCTTACACGGTCCATCCAGGACGTGCTTATAACACCCTTACGGGAATTTGGTCTCAGGACTATACCGACTATTTCACGTTTCAAGGAATTCAGGGATTTTATGATTATAAACCAAAAAGCCTAAGATTTTTCTTTGGTAATGTGAATGATTATTTGGGATATTCGCTCGATACTATTGGTATAGGAGTTGAAAAACGATATGCATATGGTGATGCGAAACCAAAAAATCATCAATATGAAGCTGAGGTTGTACTTGAAGAACCTTCATTGGTAGAAGTATTTATAAATGAAAAAAGTGTATACAGAAGAGAATTGCAAGCAGGAGTGTATAAATTACGTGATTTTGCCTTCGCTCAGGGAGCGAATATGGCTAGAATCGTTGTTGAATCAATAGCCGACCCGACTAAGCGCTACGAGCAGGAATTTGTAGTCGGGTTTGATTCTCGGCTACTAGCAAAAGGTGATACCCTATACTCCGCCAGTATCTCCTTTCCGAATTATGATATAAATAATACAGTTGCTCGAATTAATCAGCAGTTTGGCTTTACGGATGAGATCACCTCGCAATATTCTCTGGCGTTTAGTACTTCTGCCATTACCTTAGGTCTCTCAAATATCATAGCAACACCATTCGGATCGTTTGATTTCCTTGTTTCTGCCAGCTACAACACACCGCTCTCCTTAGGACTCAGTGGAATGCTCAGTTATCGTATTTCAGGTAAAGAAGATTCCTCATTCGGTGCTCTTAGTATTTCTGGTGGGTTCAGTACGAACAGATACACATCCAGTTTATCGGTTCCCTCCGGGGTAAGTCCCAGCTCTGGTCATAATTTTGATGGCAGTATTTCCTATTCGGGAAGAATTGGGGATCGGCTGAGTTATAGTCTTGGAGGGAGTCTTAACTGGACAACCAGCGATACTCTGCCTTCCTGGCGAATCTCTTTGAGTACAGGAATCCCGCTTATTCCTCGAATGTCAGTAAATGGCTCGATTAATGTAAATGCATCACCGATTGCCCCTACACCAGAATTACGAGGACAGGTTGGCCTCAATTATGCTTTCAGCCCAGATCTATCTGTATCAGCTTCTTCAAATATCGAAGAGTCCAGTTATGTAAGTGCATCATGGCGTCCCTTTGGATCAACTACTAATAGTATGCAATTCTCTTTTAGCGGTATCTCATTTACCGATCCTCTGAATCACCAGGGAAGTGTTTCATATAGTCGGAGCGGTACGCGATATGGTCTTTCGTTACGCCAGCAGTACAGTGACAATTTCTCTCGATTTGTTACCAGTCTGTCGTTTAACACAGCTTTTGCCTATGCTGGAGGTCTTTTGGGTATGACGCGCAGCGTTCCAGATAATTTTCTGTTGGTAAAAGCCGGAGGAGCAATGAAGGGGAGTGATATCGCAGTGACTCGGACTATGACCAGTGAGCCGACCGCACTTCCTTCGCTATTTGGTGTAGGTGCGTATACCGGAATTACCACACATCAGCAAAACAACGTAGTTGTATATGGAGTGGGAGAATCACTCATGGGTAGTAGTGAATCATTCATCTATGATTTTCTTCCTCGACCAAGACAGGGGTATGCTGTTCGTATAAGCGGAGAATTAACCTATTCTCTAGTCGGAACACTACTACGCACACCTAATTCTGCTTATTCACGTTATACCACCGATTTAGCTCGAGTAGAGAGAGATGAAGAGGGGAATGAAACACTAGTGTTGGATGAAACTCTCTACCTGTTCACTGACGAAAACGGATTTTTCTATAGCAGCGGACTGACCGTTGGGGAGTATCAATTCAGCTTGTTCCTCCCTGAAAGTACTGAGGAGGATCCTCCGATTGATATTCGGTTTACCATTAAGCAGGAGGAAGAGATTGAGACTCCCCAGGTTTTAGTCCTCCAGACGTTTGTTGCTAGTGAGGTGTCAGCTGCAATCGATTATGAATTGTATGAATCGTTGATGGGCAATGAAATTGAAGAGAGTATTTTTGATGCTGAAGGTTTCTATAGATTGGATATCATGGAACGGATGGATGAAACAGAGTTCTGGGATAGTTATTATCCGAGCCGACAAGTGCTCGATTCTATCACCGTTTCTCCTGAAGCATATACAACAGATTCCATTGTAGAGTTTATTGATCCCTCATCCAGTCGAGATTCGGCTCTGAGCCGAATGAGACGAGAACGTGAATTGCAATTATTCAATCTAGCTCGACTCCGTGCAGTGGTCTTGCCGTATCTTGATGCAATAACGCCAAAACCCGACTGGAATATCGATACCCTCCTCAAATAATGAGATAGAGCATAATTGAATGGTCTTGC
>CAZTUL010000009.1:0-1493 GCA_964616275.1 uncultured Spirochaetaceae bacterium
ACAACCAATGGTTCAATGAAAACGAGATGTTTCATCTTCACAACCTTGTATAAACATACTATAGTCATGGCATGAGAAATCGGTTCATCACTTTGATATTGATGCTGTTTTTATGCAGTATATCAGCAGCTGTATTCGCTTTAGACACCTCACAGATTCTTGTCGATTTTCAACAGGATATTAATACACAGAATAATAATTGGGATATTACCGATTACAATAACAACGCCTATCTTGGGCAGGTTCAAGTCCTCCCCGGTCAAGACTTTTACGATAACCATGGGTTCGACAGCTATGGAAACCCTTGGTCAGGAGAACTTACTTTAGTAATCTCTTCTCCACTGAACACCTTTCAATTCACTCTCGTCGGCGACGACACAAAGACGTTCCCCATAACCATAGATGTCATGAAAAATGGATCTATCCCACATAAAATGGGGCTTACTGAGTCCCCTGCAGAGATTCCTATCCCACTTACTTGGGGAAGCTATCCTACCTATACATTTTTAATCGATATAACCACACACCCGGGAAAACCCACTCCCTATCGAGGAACCTATTACTCAGTTCTCCGTTTTGAACTCTATTACAACTACAATGACGAAGCAAATCGCAAACGCGTAGGTGATGAAATCTACACCATGACCGGTCACTTCATTAATCAAGGTGGCGGAGGCCAATTTGTGCAGACTGACCTTCTTGTTGAAAGGTACACATCAGCATCAAATATTGATGTCCCTGCCCTGCAAACCACAGAATCACAATTAAAAGTGGGTATGGTGAACTTTTTTTCTGATGACGATGGAGATTCTGGGTATACCATCCTGATAAGCCCCGGCGAAAATCCATTCGGCAAATTTGCATTCTTCAAGACGGGTAATTCTGCCATTTCAATACCCTATAAAGTATTTGTGACTCCCGAACGATCCTTGACTGATATTCAAGGTACACCTACCTATGGATCTCAAGAGAGAGCTTTTTCAGTAGTTGTTTCAGAGAAGGGTATTTCCGGATTTTGGCAGGATTCATTTGAATTAGGAATAGCTCAGATGAATTATGAACAGGTATCGTATACGACTGGAGACTACACCAGCCTTATCCAGATTGAACTTGTGAGAAATTAAATCTCCCATAAATTGGATATCCACATGTACTGCATCGCCCATTTACTATATGCACATCAGCATCAGAGGCAGCTTCTCCTGAATACGAATGTGAATGTATGAGCACCGTCTTGCATGATGGACATATCGTACGATCCCATTCAGTGAGGGCACTGTTACCTGCATACACATAGGGAATCCCGGCTTCTTGTGCAATAGCGAGCATCCGTTGCAGATAGGTATCCGACGTCTGGCGATAGTCTTTCATATTAAACTGCGGAAAAAATCTGCTCAGATGCCAAACGTTTACCCTCCTTTCTACCAGCTGTTCAGCCATGAGGCGAATCATAGCTTCCGTGTGTACCTCTTCAATAATAAGGGTAGTAACCT
>CAZTUL010000009.1:1593-28961 GCA_964616275.1 uncultured Spirochaetaceae bacterium
ATGAGGCGAATCATAGCTTCCGTGTGTACCTCTTCAATAATAAGGGTAGTAACCTCTAAAACTGTGTTGCTGTCAGCTGCTATACGCTCAACAGAATCCAGCACAGGTTTCAGTGAACCCGAACAGTAGGTTCTATAAAAGGCATCATCACCTTTCACATCGATATTAAAGGCATCAACAGCGGGAAGTACCCGTTCCAATGCCGTGTTCGAAAAACTCCCATTCGTAACCATACAGTTCAGTTTGCCTCGAGCATGAACCAGTTGAGCTGCTTCAAGCATGTAATCTTGCCAGACTACCGGATCACTATACGTGTAACTCATAATGGGACTCCCAGAACAATCAAAATCCTCAACTAACTGCTCTGGAGTTCTGTGTAGGGATGAGGTAAAGAAATAGTGTTTTTGTGATATTGCATAATTCTGACAAAACGAACAGGTATAGTTACATCCGAACAACGCACACGAGAACGTGCGTGCTCCTGGTAGAAAATGGTACATTGGTTTCTTTTCAATTGGGTCTATGGATTGAGCGACGATATCGCCCCAACCACGAGTCACCAGATGATTATCGCGATGCTCACGAATACCGCAAATTCCCCGTTGACCCTCCTTCAGTTCACACATGTGCCAGCAAAAATCACAACGCAGAGCATCAGACACTTCACGACTCCTCAAAAATCTCCGCTTGGAATGTTTTAAACTCGCACTGCTGCTGTCTCCAAGCTGTAGGATATAGACCTGCTTTCATAGCAAGATGGTTCAGCATGGTATTTCTATCCCAACCCTGCTCAGTAGCTACCTGTGGAAGAAAGACCGCCCGTTTATAACCACAAGTCAGAAGTACACCATCCCTTCCTGGTACAATTTCCTCTAGTTGTTCAATGGTGATCGGTACTGATAGAATTGAAATCTCAATGGTAAGTTCATTCATCTCCTCCAATCGAACAGCGGGAAATCGAGGATCATGGAATGCACTCTCGCGAGCCAGTCGACGAATCAATTCATAAAGAGGCGGTTCACCAACAATATTTCCTATGCATCCACGTAGTGATCCGGGTGATCCCGATGATATTCCTTTCCGTTTAATGGTCACAAAGGCACCTTCTAATCCTGTGAAGACTTCAGGAGGATTTTTGGAAATTTTCTCATAGGTGGTAGAACGGGTACCGGTACATGATTCCATAATCGATTCCCGTGCTATCAATAGTAAAAGCTTCTGTTCGTTTCTGAGCATACTTACCTCCACAACACGGTGCCGTAGGCTACAAAATCGGTTGCTTCGGAACCCAAAACATCACGTGAGGTATAATAATCGGCGACCCACCCAACGGTATCGAGATACTTTGCAAGCCCACTTACAATCGTTGCTCCTCCAATGCCGCAGATGGTTGATTTTCTCATCCGCTGCGACAGAAAAATCGGGCCAAGCTCACAACGAGACAGTTGATTTGCCACAACGAGATCTTCCTTTTTTACCTTCTGAGCAACTTTGTCATCCACATGAACACCGAATGGAGCATAACCAAATCGCTGTCCGTAATGAGTAAAATCGGAGGATGACAGCACAAGGGTTCTTCCTGTTTCAAGTTCTTCCTCTCCGAGTGCTGCAACAATACTTTGTGCTAGTCGCATAGCGTGAGCTGCTTCAGTCACCTGTGAAATGAGTGCCATAGAAACATGAATGGGAGACTCCTGCTTCTGCTGCAAAAAGGAGAGGAAAGGAAGAACCATCTCTACAGCATGCTCTCGTTGTATAGCATGCGAGACATCGGGACCTTCAGATTCCAGTGTTGTAGAAAAACTCTGCAACGTTCCAAGCGGAGTCTCATATCCAGAGAACCGTCCGAAGGAGAGCGTATTCTCTGGCAGCACTGTAGTGTGAGAGGGTGAAATAATGAGCACTCGCTCTATTGTGGGTGGAGCATGCACTACGAGGTGTGCAATTCCACGTGCACTGTAGGCAAGTCCTGCGTGCGGCAGCACTGCGAATCGAATAGCCCCTCTCTGATTTGAGGCACTATCATCCTTTTTAACCTGGTCGATTGCGTGCTCTATGGTCTCTCGTAAGCTGTCGGGTTCGGCTGCGTACCAGGTTCCTGCGTACCATGCCTTGCGCATGGGATATATTCCATCATGCACCATAACCGTCTCCTTGTGTGCAGTATAGCGTGCTAACCTATATCCGTACACCCTTGCTTCACACTGAGAGAGAAACCCATGATGACCCCATTTCTGAACTTTCTACGCATGCATTAATAAATTGAACTCCCTCTGCCCCCTGCTGCACTGTTGGAAACTCAAGTTGGTCATTCTGGAATTTTTTCCCCTGCTTCTTCTCAGAGAGGGCATGAATAAATGCTCGGTAGATATTTGCAAAAGCTTCGAAAACACCCTCTGGATGCCCGGCAGGAAGTCTGCTATAGCGTTGAGCAGTTTCAGAGAATGTATCTCGTCCACGCGACCAGATGTGCACAGGTTCTCCCAATTTCATGAGTTTAAAGTGATCAGGATCCTCTTGGAACCATTCAATGGTCCCCTCGGAACCACAGATGCGGACTCTCAAGCCATTATCGAGCCCTATAGCAACCTGGCTCACCCAGTATAATCCTTTTGCTCCATTATCGTATTCGACCATGACCGATGCATTGTCATCGAGGGTTCGGCCAGGAACAAAGGTATCGAGTCGTGCACTTAATCGTGAAATACGAAGCCCAGTCATAGTAGCCACCATGTTCTCAACGTGCGAGCCAATGTCTCCCACACAGTTTGATTTACCACTGAGGGCAGGATCGGTACGCCATTCAGCCTGTTTGTTTCCTGTGTCTTCACTTCGCTGTGCAAGCCATTCTTGAATATACTCAGCATGTACAAACCTGATATCGCCAATCTCCTTTGAGGCAATCAGGTGTGCAATCTGCTTCACTGCAGAGTATCCTGTATAGGTGTAGGTTACGCCGAACAGCAGGTTATTCTGTTCAGCTATTTCGGCCAGTTCCTTTGCCTCTTCATAAGAGAAAGTGAGCGGTTTGTCGCACACCAAATCTATCCCACGTGAGAGAAATGCTTTACATGCGGCGTAATGAAAGGCATTCGGGGTAACAACTACGGCAAAATCAATTCCATCATCTCGTGCCGATTCTTGCTGTGCCATCTCTTCATAGCTTGAATAGAGACGCTGCTCATCAATGCCCAGCAATTGGCCAAAATCTCTACTCTTCTTTTCCTCGCGAGAGAACACTCCGGCTATGAGGGTCGCATGATTATCGAGTCTAATAGCTGCTCGGTGGACTTCCCCTATTAATGCTCCAGGCCCACCTCCTACCATTCCATAGGTCAATTGTGACGGTATTCGATCTATGTTGCTTCCACTAATCATTTCATGTCTCCTTGGGTACCAAAATTACAATGAAGTATACAGTAACCTGGTACCATTTTTTTGGAATTTTCATAGTATGATGCGGGTTTTTAGGGAAAAGAATATATATAAATGACCAAACATATACAAAATTGATTTCGTACCAGGCACCTAATACTCTTCTCTAGAAGCAATAATTCGGCTATAGTGCTTCTATGGAACGCATTAAGGGACTCAGCAATCTTCACACTCACTGTGGTCTGGATGATGGTGTAGGGACTATGGAAGAATATGTGCTCAGTGCACTATCCAAAGGCTTCACCACCTTTGGCTTCTCTTGCCATGCACCGGGAAAGCTCAATGATGAATGGCACCTCAAAAAAGAGGATTTCCCCTATTATATTGAAGAAATCAACCGTCTCAGAACCCTATACCGTGATCGAATTGAACTCTATATAGGACTTGAACTTGACTTTCTCGAAGACACCGAAGAACTCGTCGGACTGGAGTATCTTAATCAAGTTGACTACACCATCGCTTCAGTACACGTTATGAACCATGCACAAACGGGAACTTATCTTTCGGTCGATGGCCCAATCGAAGAATTTGACCTGCTTCTGCAAGATAATTTCGCTGGTGATATGCAAAAATTCGCAGCTCATTATTTCTCTCTCGTTGAGAGAATGATGCACCTCTATACCTTCGACATTCTTGGACATTGTGATCTCATAAAAAAACATAACGGAAAGGGAACCTATTTTGATCAGCAATCACCATGGTATATAAAAATGGTACATCACATGCTCAAAGCTGCACAGAAACGAAAGGTGAGAATCGAAGTGAATACAGGAGGAATTGCACGCGGAGCCATCTCTGAAACATACCCCTCGCAATCACTCATTCATGCATGTGCAGAATTAGATATTCCCCTTATCCTCACTTCTGATGCACATCAAAGCTCACACATCGACTTCTATTTTGCTCAAGCCGACGATCAAATCGTCCAGGCAGGATACCGAACTCTCGATGTACTCCAGCATGGAATGTGGCAATCAGTCTCAATTATTTAGGAGGTAACTTGTGGCCCAGATTATCGATGCAACAGGAAAAGCCTGTCCCATCCCGTTCATTATGGCGAAGAAACTTATAGATGCTCAGGAATCACACTTTACTGTGTATGTTGATAACCGCCCAGCGGTTGAAAACCTAAAGCGACTGGCAAAGACACAAGGGTTTGCTACCGAAGTCCATGAAGAAAATCAGACCTACCACGTACAGTTCTCCCGAGAAGGCGAAGTCGATGCTCAACAAGAGAGCGAGAAAAAATCCCAAGAAAAGTTTGTACCCGGTACGAATAAAGTTCTCTATATTTCACGCGATACAATGGGTGCCGGAGATGCTGCGCTAGGTAAGAATCTTCTGCGTATGTTCCTCTACTCTGTGGATCAGCGAGAAGAACTTCCGCAAACCATCCTCATGCTCAACTCGGGTATTCGGATGGCCACTGAAGATTCCCAATCCATAGAGACGCTCAAGGCTCTTCATGAAAAGGGAGTGGAAATTCTCGTGTGTGGCACTTGTCTCGACTTTTATGGGATGTTAGACCGCCTTCAGGTCGGTTCGGTATGTACCATGTACGACATCACAGAAAGACTCTTTCACGCAGATATTGTCATTTCGGTATGAATGTAGTTATTCTCACCTTCCATTCCACTCACCGTGCAATCGAAGCCCAGCATCTCCTTGAACAGAACCAGGTCCCGTTCAGAGTAATTCCCACACCAACGGAGATTAGTGCCGATTGCGGAATTGCTCTCCTGTTGTCTCATGAAGTTGCAGGAGCAGGAAAACACATCCTCACCGAGAGCAAGGTTCCGGCTCATTACACCTCTGCCATAAACAAAAAACGGGGTCTGGTGATAACCAGCCCGTTTATTGACTGATTCAGCGAAAAGCTCTACATTTTTTATATGGGACGAAATAAAACTACGATAGAGGATATTGCTCGAGAGGCTGAAGTCGGTATTGGTACCGTTTCCAGAGTACTCAACAATAGTTCTCATGTCTCAGAAGAGACTCGTAAACGGGTGCTCGATATTGTAAAGGCACGACAGTATACACCCAGCGGAGCAGCAAGCAAACTTGCCAGAAACGACAGTGTTGAAACTACTGTGGGATTATTGCTCCCCGATATTGGAAACCACTACTTCTTTGAAATCTTTGAAAATATCTATCGGAAGTTTCGTGGACTTGGTGTCGACCTTCTTATATTCAACTATGAAAAACACAATCCAAAGGTAATCCAGAAGGTCCTTGATGCTCAACTCTCTGCCCTCCTCATTTTCGCTTTCCAGCTTGATGACACAGAACGGGAACTTTTGAGAAGCCGCAATGTACGTTACCTCTATATTGATTACCCACGAGAAGATGAACATTGCATGTACACAGACAACCTACAAGGTGGACGCCTTGCAGCCCAGTACCTGATTGAGAAAGGTGTTTCCCACCCAAGCTACATAGCTGTAGACCCTCCTGCACAGGCGAATGCAGATCGGCATTCAGGATTCTCCCAAGAGCTTGTACGACATGGGTATACCGAGTGTGTAACCTATGAGGCACAGTTATCAGAGATAGATGGATATCGTGTCGGTCAAGAAATCATTGCTGAGGGCAAATCGGATGGCGTGTTCTGTTACTGCGACGACATTGCAGTTGGAGTCACACGTGCAATTCGCGAACAAGGATCTTCCATTCGAGTTATCGGTTTTGACGGAGTTCGAGCCACAGAGCACATGAACATCTCAACTGTGAGTCAGGGACCTGAGATTATCGGGACTCAAGCTGCTCTCCTTATTATGAAGATTATTCAAGCACCCGAGAACCCCAGTCCTATAAGCCATCAGATAAGTCCAGTACTGCTCGACCGAAACAGTTGAGTCAGGAGAGATACCCAAGCCACGGCTGCTGGCGTTCTATCATGAGATCAACGAGCTCCCGAATATTTCGGTACACCCCGATAGTCGGATTTGCAAGAAGTGCTTGAATCACATACTCTTTCTTCCCCGTAAGAATTGCCTCCACGGTAAGATCGTAGGTGCCTGAATAACTTCTCAGTAATGCTCCGAAGCCCTTTGGATAGGTATCAAATCTCACAGGTTTCAATGCTGAACGATGCACTTTTGCGGGCACTTCAACTGCAATAGTGCTTGGAATGTCTGGTATAAGGCCATTATTCAACACATTTACCGCTGGCTCCTCGTATCCGCTGTCTGAAAGTATTCCCTCAATAATCAACACGAGACGTTCATCTCTGCGTAGTTCAATCTTCGGTTTTATCTGAGCTAATTCAAGCTGATAAAGCGTGTAAAAATCCTTTATTCCTTTGTGATCAGCAACCTCATGTGCCCACGAGATATACTCCCCAAGATGACTGTCGACTGTAATGGGGAGCAAATGATATGTCTCCAAAATTTCCCTGAAGAGTGTCCGATCAGCCCAACTTTTACCACTTCGCTCAATATCGAGTACAAAGCGTTCTGACGTCCCTTCAGTTTTTGGAGCCTCTCCTGTACGACGGACATAGTCAAGGATATCGGAGTATCCAGGTTCACGCTCAAAGAAATCGGGTGCTTTCCTGAGGATATCGGGATAAGCATCGGCTCCTGTATCTCGATACCTGGCCTCTAGCAGAACACTGAAGTGATTCAATCCCGCCGAACGGAGTTCAAGATTTTCAAACGGGGTTTCGAGGATAAGTGGGAGATATCGTTCATGAGAAAGTACTTCATGACACAGTCCCACAAAGTGCATATGGGGATATTTCCGCAATACTGCAGTGGTGATCGCTGTCATGGGATTTGAATAGTTGAACACCCACGCATCCGGGCAATAGTGAGCTACATCATCACAAATTTCAATAATAACCGGCGTAATGCGAAGTGCATGAAAAACTCCTCCTGCTCCACCATTCTCACCATACACCTGCGCAATACCGTATTGTTGCGGAAGAGTCCAATCTTCATCCCATAGCGTGAATCGACTGCCAACTTCAATGGAAATGACTACAAAATCGGCACCTTGCAGTGCTTCTGCCCGATTCGTCGTTGAACTTACCGTAAAGGGAAGAGGATGCTCTAAAAGAAAGGTTTCTGCCTTCTTTTGTACAACCGCGAGGGACTCCTCGTTTATATCTACCAGCACAATCTCTGAACCATACAGCTGTTTACTCTGGAACAAATCTCCCAAAGTTCCTAGACCGAACTGTGCACTGCCGGCTCCAATTAAAACGAGTTTCATCGGTGTCTCCTTCACATGAATACATGACTCTATGACTACTTGAGCATATACGCACTATCATATCAAAATACGTCGTGAGTATACAGCCGCTAGAAGAGCACCATATCTACGGTGAGTTGTGTCGTGTCGGATACGTGATGTGCACAGGTGTCTGGATGAACGGCAGATCCTACCCCAACTGTATGCATCCGTGCAGCCTGTATAGCAGTAATTCCAGCTGGAGCATCTTCAATACCGGTGCATTCTTCTGGAAAGAGTCCCAGCAGGTCTGCTGCTCGAGCAAATACTTCAGGGTCGGGCTTTCCACATACCACCTCGCCTGCAGGAGCCACAACATCGAATGAATCAGCAAGAGCAAGTCGTTGCAGTATGAATGGAGCATTTCTGCTTGCAGAGGCAATCGCTGTGTGTATGCCCCGCTGTTTTAATGCAACAAGAAGTTCTGGAATACCTGGAAGAATATTTTCCGGAGTCAAATCCTCCAAAGAAGCCCTATACCACTCATTCTTCTGTGAAGTCAGCACCTCTATCTTTTCAGGAGGAACAGCGGCGTTATTGTGATCGAGAATAACTTGAAGCGAAGCAGTTCGGGATATACCTCGAAGTCCCTGATTCACCTCTTCGTCAAACTCCCACCCGTTCTCATCAGCAAGCCGCTTCCATGCCCGATAGTGGTGTCCGTCTGTTGAGGTAACCACGCCATCAAGATCGAAAATCACTGCTTTACAGTGCGGTTTTGTTGAGAGTTGTACAGGCTTTTCTCCTACGATGAACTTTTCAGAGCGGTGTTGTATCGTAAGAAGTCCTCCGTCAGTACAATAGGTTGTCATATCCTGCTCTATACAGACTGTGAGGATTGTTTTTTTGAAAGTAAGACTAAATTGCAGTCGCTCAAGAGAAGGTGGAAGCTGAGGGCGGAAGGTGGGTACTGCATGCATCATACGATACCCGGCAAGGCCGTAAACCATTGCCATCCATGAACCGGCCATTGCTGCAGTGTGTAGACCGTCTTTAGTATTTCTATGTAAATCATCAATATCCATGAGTGCGGTCTGCCGCAGATATTCATTCCCCAGGTCGAGATACCCACAATCATAGGCGACTATTCCTTGAATACACGCTGAGAGGGAACTATCACCAGTGGTAAGCGGTTCATAGAAATCGAAATCACGCTTCCGCTGATACCAGGGGAACCGCTGATGCTGCAGCAGAAGTGCGAGCACAGTATCGGCTTGTTTGAGCACCTGATGTCTGTAGATAACCAATGGATGGTAGTTTAAAAGCATAGGGTGACGAATCTCTCCCCGCTTCGCGGTATCCCACGGTTCCTTGTTCAGGAAATAATCATCCTGCGGATGTATGCCTCTCTTTCGATCAAATGGGATGTACATCAATTCAGCAGCTCGTGAAAAGAGATCAATTTCTTCATCGGTAACAAAAAGAGTGCTCTCCAGGCGATCCCACACCTGTTTACGGTGTTCTCTGAGATAGCCTGCAAGACTTACGACCCCTTCAAAGTGATGCTGCACCATCACATTGGTATAACAGTTATTGTCTACCAATGCTGAGTATTCATCAGGACCAGTAACCTCATTCAGACAAAAGCGTCCACCCTTCTCAGGATTGAAGAATCCAAGGTCCAAATACAATCGGGCAGTTTCAATGAGCAGCTCAGCTGCACCTTCGTCAAGAATTGAATCATCTCCGGTCACTTCAAGGTATTGGAGAATTGTATAGGCAATATCGGCATTAATATGATACTGTGCTGTTCCTGCGGGGAAATAGGCTGAGGCCTCGAGACCGTTTATCGTTCTCCAGGGAAATAGAGCACCTCGCTGATGTAATTCACGTGCTCGCGAGCGAGCATAATCGATGGTGGAAATCCTATAGGTAATGAGCGAACGGGCAACAGAGCTTTGTGTGTGGTTAAAAAATGGCATACCATAGATTTCGGTATCCCAAAAATAATGCCCCTCATAGCCACTTCCAGTCAGTCCTTTAGCGGCGAGAGAAGACATACCGTCCCGCCCGGTTGACTGGTTCAATTGAAATAGGTTGAATCGAAGAGCTTGCTGTAATTTATCATCACCTGTGACACCTACATCGGCGTGATGCCAAAATTGGTTGTAATAGCGTTTCTGCTGTTCGGCGAGTTCTTCCCATGTACTGTGTGCTGCCTTGCTTCTGTGCTCTTGCACCTGTTCGAGAGGCAATTCCTCACCAGCTCGACCTGATGTATGATAATAAAAATATTTTGTGAATGTCAGATTCTTACCTGTGTACGTATACTCCAGCGTTGGCAAACCACCTGACTCGTGGGAACACTGTTTTGCCTGAAGAGGTGCTGAGCTGGTATGAACGGCTCCACATGCAAGATGCAATGCACTTTCGACTGTTTTAAAGGACGCCTGGAATCCAGGACGTTCGTCGTCTATGCCGGTAAAGTATCTGCTGTCAATACAGTTAAGTGACGGCTTAGTGAGCATGGTGCCTACACGTGGATCCAGACCCGACATAGCTCTTTCCTGAGGCATAGCGATACTTGAACGTATGGTGAGTGAAACATCTGCTTCGGAAGTAACAGTAAGCCTTACAGCTCCAATGTGTCTTGATGTCATGGAAACAAGCGATTCCCAGCTGATAGTTACTGTATGTCCACTCTCGGTCTTCAACTTCATTCGTTCCACGAGTATACCGGTACGAAAGTCGAGTTTCTTCTGATAATCGGTTACAGATTCATCCGAAACTCGCACCCTTTGTCCCTCGACGATGAGTGAAAGATAGCGGGCATCGGGAAGGTCGAGCATTGTCTGATTCCATCGGGCGAAGCCATAGGCATCCTCTCCATAGTGTATGGGAGAGAGTTCATAAAATCCGTTGATAAACACACCTGCATGATGTGCGGGCTCTCGTTCACAGGGGAACCCTCTGAATCCGAGATACCCATTTCCAATAGAGAATAGGCTCTCGGACCGGGCGAGCTGTTCTTCGTGAAACCCGGTCTCTATGAGACTCCATGTATCTAACACCATGTACTTACCCTTTTACTGAACCTGCCATAAGGCCCTGAACAAAATAGCGTTGTAATGCGAAGAACACGAGCAGGGGAACAATCATGGCAATAAAGGCTCCTGCAGTAAGAAGGTGCCAATCCTGACCTCGAGATCCCACCATGTTTGCCAGTCTCTGCGTAAGCACGGCAACATCATTGGTTCCACCTAGGAATACTAATGCAACAAGGAGGTCATTCCATACCCAGAGGAACTGAAATATCGCCAGAGATGCAATAGCAGGAACCGAAAGCGGAAGAACTAACCGGGCAAAGACGACCATAGGACGTGCACCATCGAGAAATGCTGATTCGAACACATCACGAGGTATAGTGGAAATGTAGTTATACAGAAGGTAGATGCCGAGGGGAAGCCCGAATCCGGTATGTGCAAGCCATATACCAAGGTACGATCCGGTAAGTCCCAGACTCTGATAATCTCTCAGAATTGGAATAAGTGCAATCTGAAGGGGAACCACAAGCAGTGCTACCACTATGGTGAAAAAGAGTTTCCTTCCTGGAAATATCATCCAGGCAAATCCGAATGCTGCTGCTGCTGCAATAAGGATTGGAATGATTACCGAAGGAATGGTGACGGTGAAGCTGTTGATGAACGCCCGTCCTAAATTATCGCCACTGGCACGTACTGTGTCTCCTGCTGAGTTCACAAAGGTATGTTCGCTGCCTCCAAGAACTCGCTTGTAGTTATCCAGCGTAAATCCACTATTCTCGCTAAATGCAGACCACCACCCTGTTGAGAGAACGTCGTCTTGAGGGCGGATAGACGATATGAGCAATCCGATAATGGGAATACTCCAGAGGATTACTATGACAAGAAGGATCAGATTCACCACGAGATTCCATCGATTCTGTTTTTTTTGTGCAATTGAAGTCATGTTAGAATCCCTCCCTCTTGCTGAACTGTCGCAGGTTGTACCACATAACAGGTATAACAGCGATTACCAAAACCATGGCTATAGCGGAACCACGGCCGTAATGGTAGAATCGGAACATCTGTTTATACTGCATGCTTGCAATCACCTCTGTTCCATAGTTTCCGTTGGTCATCGTGAACACAATGTCAAAGATTTTCAAAGAGATGATGACTATGGTGGTCGAGACTGTAACCAATGTAGAGGCTATGAAGGGGATTATGATGCTTCTGATTATGCGAATTTCACTCGCACCATCAATACGTCCTGCTTCAATAATCGATGAAGGAACACCCTTTAGTGCTGCAGAGATTATTACCATGGCATATCCCGTTTGCAGCCACACGAGTATGACAATGAGAAATACATTATTCCACCCTGCCATGGTAAACCAGGCCTGCGGTTCTCCTCCAAACAGGGTAACAATTGCATTTAACAGACCTATCTGGTCCTCTCCGGCTGGTTTGTAAGCATATACAAACCTCCAGATTACACCCGCTCCAACGAATGAAATAGCCATGGGCATAAAGATAAGGCTCTTATACACTTTTTCTAATTTTACACGGTCGGCCATAAGAGCAATCAGGAGGCCGAAGCCGACGGCTCCACCTGTTCCCAGTACTATCCACATAAGGTTATTAACGAAAGATTCCAACATCTTCGCATCGGTGAATGCAAAGATATAGTTATCCAACTTTACAAAATTATTCGACTGGGCATCAAAAAAACTTAAATAGAGTGATCTCATGGTGGGAACAAAAAGATACCATGCCAGGATTGCAAGCGCAGGTCCAACAAACACAAAGGGTTGGAGCTTCTTTGCAACCGATAAGGGAGCTCTATTTACGAGCCAATCGGTAACCCAGAAGAGCATTGCCACACCGCCGACTCCCCAAATGATGGCGACAATTGCTATAACTGCCTGTGATGCGTTGCTGTCTCTGAGAAAAATAAATCCTGCCCATAGAATCCCAAACGCAACAATCGGGACGAATAGGGAGACTCCTAATCTTCCCAAGGTAATCAGTGCAGAGGCAAGAACCCCTCTCTTTTCGCTTCGAATATCTGTTGTGGTCATGTCTGACTCCTATGCGATATATGCATATAGTGTGCCGATGGAGTAAAAACTCTCCATCGACACGGCATGACTTGGCTTATTTCGGCCAGGATCTTTCTACGTCGTTCAACATAGTATTCAATGGCTTGCCATTGACCCAGTCAACAATTCCAGTCCAGAAAGAACCTGCACCAACTTGTCCCGGCATGAGGTCAGATGCATCGAAACGGAATACTTTCGCATTCACCAATGCTTCTGCCAGTGATCTCTCAATGTCGTTTTCATACGCACTCAGATCTTGATTGAGATACGGGAAAATTGCTCCACCAGCTTTCGCCCAGAGTTCGCCCGATTCCCAGGTTGCAAGGAATTCCATGAATTCTCGGACTTCAGGTCTGTCATTGAAAACTACAAACTGATCACCTCCACCGAGTACTGGAATTCCGAATTCATCGTCGATTCCAGGAAGTGGGAATACACCTAACTCTTCTTCAAGGTTATTTTGCACATCTTCGGAAAGGAAGGTAGTAACAAAGTTGCCCTGACGGTGCATCCAGGATTTTGGTGGATTGTCAAACATGGTACGTGGTGAATCGGTATAACTCTGTGTAAGAATTGTGTTGGTTCCACCATAGACATACTTTGGATTCAACCAGATTTTACCAATGATTTCGAAAGCCTCTTTGACTTCGGGGGCATTGAATGGAATTTCATGATTGACCCACTTGTCGTATACTTCGGGTCCAGCAATACGGAGCATAACATCTTCAACCCAGTCGGTTCCTACCCATCCGGTAGCTCCTCCGGCTTCAATTCCGATTGACCATGGTGTGTGACCATTTGCAACCATCTTATCCATGAGTGCAATCATCTCGTCCCAGGTTGTAGGAACTTCGTATCCTTCACGAGCCCAAGCTTTTTTAGGATACCACACGAAGCTCTTGGCATTTACACGGTGGAAAACACCATAAGGTACACCATTATACGAACCTAAGTCCTTCCAGACTGGAGCATAGTTGGTATTAACGGTTTCAAGCAGCGAATCCCACATAGGAACCAACTTTCCCTGTGAAGCAAAATTTGTCATTAACCCAGGTTGAGGAAGTCCGGCAATGTCGGGAGGATTTCCACCCTCTACACGAACACTTATGAGAGTTTCAAAATCTTTTGAACCTTCATAAATGACGTCGATGCCGGTTCTCTCTTCAAATGGCTTAATGGCCTCTTCAAATCTTCTTTGCTCCTCATCAACAAAGGCACCAAACACGTTAACGGTTTTTTTACCTGTGTCGGGCTTGTCGGCTTGGCCTCCAGCAAAAGCTGCCGGTAAGATCAACAGGACCATTAGTAATACAAGTACTACTTTCTTCATACTTCTCTCCTCCTGCTTGTGTATCAAGCTTTGATATTACTGTGTGCGTTTCCAACGATATAGATGTGAAATCTGGTAAGCTGACACGAACAACCCATAATCGTGGAAGCGTTTCCATGAACATTGTCACACACCTTTACGCAGTTGTCAAATGAAAAAACTGATATACTATACTCGTAAGGAGAGGATAGGTATGAAAAGCAGATCGATGTTCGATAGTCGCATGACAGCTCAATTGGGCGATATCACCCAGTACGCTGTAGATGCTATTGTTAATGCAGCTAACACAACGCTTCTCGGTGGCGGTGGAGTCGATGGTGCTATTCACCAAAGAGCGGGAAAAGGACTTCTTGCTGAATGTAGAACACTCGGTGGTTGTGATGTTGGTGATGCTAAGTCGACAAAAGCCTATAATCTGCCAGCACAATATGTGATCCACACGGTGGGACCAGTATGGCATGGGGGAGACTCTCAGGAAGACCGACTCTTAGCTTCATGTTACCGAAGGTCTCTCGAAGTTGCCCGAGACCTTGGAGCCCGTACTATTGCTTTTCCAGCTATCAGCACTGGGGTGTACCGATTTCCGGCACAGAGGGCTGCACATATTGCCGTCTCTACCGTGCATGAGTTTCTGGAATGTGTGCCAGAGTCGGTGATTGTACAGATTATCTTCGTATGTTTTTCTCAAGAGGCTCTCAGCTATTATAATTCGTTACTTGAACCATAACGTTTGGTTTTACCGTGCAGGTAATAATTGGGCAAGTGCAGCAGTTTTACGTAGGGCTTTTATCACGAGTGTCCATTGTTCCGAAGCTACAAGGATTGGATCAATCATCCATGAGCCGGTAACCGCAATTACATTACGATTCTCAAGGTAGGTATTTGCAGTTTTATCGGTAAGACTTCCGGCTACAACGAATTTTAATCCAAAACGGTCGGCAAGATAATCTACCGCAGGCAGGCCACCCATTTTCTCAACCGGGTAAAACCCAAGAAATTTGAGCTCCAACTCCACTGCAAGTATCCCATCCTTAGTAACCGGAAACACTGCAACACCCTGTTGTTGGCAGAGGCTGATAATTGCAGGATCGAATATTGGAGAGAACACGAATCGTGCTCCAGCCTCGATTGCATTGCGAGCTTCTCCCTCGGTCTGTACGTTACCAGCTCCAACAAGGATGTCGGGAAAGTTTGATGTGAGTTCTCGAACGAGCTCCAGACCGTCGTCTGCTTGTTGTGAGACGTTGGCTACTGGGAGCCCTCCAGCGATTAGTGCACTCCCCAGTGATAGCACTTGATCTACCCCCACCGTCTTAATCATGGGTATATAGCGTATCTGTGCCAGTCTTCTTGTAATCAAATCCATCGCAGGCCCCCTTCGGTGAAAGTGGAAACAGTGTATCGAATGATTTGCAATCGGTAAAGAAAAATTTGTAAAATCGAGCCTTTATGGGCTGACTAATCCTTCAAAGACAGGGCTTCTCGGTTCAAGCCTGCCCGCGGAATAGCCCCATATACTCGAATATTCATTCGGGTCCTCTCCCATTGATTCCAATTGCCGTAAATACTCTGCAACCGATTTGGATTCAATAATGACAACCGAACCCATCTCTTCTATCACCTTGCTATGCGGCCGAGAGTGATCAAATTCAAATTCGAGAATCCTACGACCATCTGCTGTAATACCGATTGTCCGATAGGTATTGCTCTTTCCCACTCCAGGAAGATTAATGGTATTTCGATCTGTAGCGAGGAAAGGAATTTCATCTGCATCTCGGATGCTGTCGATATGTTCAACCATGTGAGCAGCATCGGAAACGAATGAACGAAGTGTGCTGTGGTAGCGATAATCAACCCTGCCTACCGATTTTTCCTCAATTTGCTCCTGCATTGATCGGGGATTGTTTGCAAACAACTCCCGGTTCTCTTTGAATCCTTTTACGGTAAAGGTATAGTACGGTAACACGCCTATGTCATTCATCACCTGACGAAGTTTCGCAGTGTGGCCTCTTCGACTGGCTGCAACAGTGAAGACTTCCTGATTGGTAACCGCCCAGCCAGCATCGAGAAGTTTCCGAATCGCCTTTGCAGTATCAACAGAAACCTCCATAGCACTGGAAAAGTGGGTTTGAATAATACATTGATTAATTCCAGCAGTTCGAGCCTCCAAACGAAAATTCGATAGCACGCTAACTAATTCGTTTGTGATTCTCTGAGGTAGATACACTGGCAGCTTGGTTCCTAGACGAACTCTGCGAAATTCAGCCAATTTTTGGTCTGCAGGACGTAATTCATTATCACTTTTCTTATCACGAGCCATCTTCAGAACAGCATCAAGTATGTGCTTAAGAGAGGAAACTGAACTCATAAGAGCGTCTCCTCCGGTAATGAGGATATCCTCTAGAAATTCATCGGTACGGAAGTAAATCATCGATTCATGCAACGTCTCTTTCCATGTTTTTTTTGGTCGTAGTTTGTCGAGGTCAAAATTGAATCGTCCATTCTGGAAGTCATACATACGCTGGCAGTAGGCACATAAACCTCCACATGCACGTCCCATAGTATCGGGAATAAAAATTGCCACATTCGGATAGCGTCGATGAATATGGTGCGATGGGAGTATCCACCCTGCTTCATTAGGAACTCCAGGTTGAACAACATCCTCTTTCTCCCAGGCGTTTATTGTACCAAATTCGTCTACAAGGTCCTGACTATAGAACAGATAACTCCGAAGAGCTTCATCAGCATATGGATGCTCTCGATCTTCAGTCGGTCGGGTATCAATCAGCGAAAGAAAATAGGGAGTTGCGAATACAGGTATCCCTCGCCTTTCTGCTTCGTGCATAATCTTCAGTGTGTCTGCATCAATGGAATAATCGAGATATCTGTTCACGTCATCGGAATTTCGCACCGCATAGCGCAAATGAAACCGATCTTCTTTCCACCAGGTAAGTACCTGTCTTCGAGCTTCAGCGTCGGTAACTTCATGTTTGAAGTGGTATGTTTTGGAGAATTTTCCAGATTCGCTTTCCATCCTGATTCGTTTAATCAGGAGTTTCACGATACGATCTTTATTTTTTGCACGCCATGCGATGACCTTCGGATCAAGTCCTGATGGGTGCCGTTCGGTCCATTCATACACGGTATTCCGACTCGGGATGTTTTGAGTTTCCAATCCATTGAGCTGGCGTAATAGATGCAGCACATCAACCACAAAATCTGTATTGGCCTCACACGATTCTCCACGGAGCAGTTTACTCATCAGTGCTATCGGCTGGGAAACTACTGTACCCCCGTGAAGATTACCATCTACAAATTGTGTTCCTTCGTGATCGAGAAAATCCATAATTCGAATGAACGCGAACGAACGCCAGGAAAGGGAGAAAAATGTATCATAATCACTCTTTTCTCGAGTGTAGTAGGTCCATGCGTGAGGAAAATCTCTTTTCATAATCTCGCTATAATGAGAGCGAAGAACTGCAATCAACTCCTGATTATTCAGAGAATCATCACAAAGATACCGGGTGATAACAGGATTTTCTTCCCGGATGGTGTTCAGCAATGATGTGAGTTGCTCTTCATGTTTTTCCATGGCGGAATAATACTATGTAGGGGTTTTAGGTGTCAATCAGCAAAGAATATGCATCATATTTCTATACTTTAAAAAAATATATATGACTTTTTCGTGATGGCCTTTCTATTAATCACCATCATTAATACTGCTTACTTCCATTACTTTTCGCAGCGAAACTTTCCCACCTTCAGAAGTTGGTTTCCAAAAAGAACGTTGCGGTTTTCTATCCTGAACGGTGAATCCTAACTGCTCATAGATTCGGATAGCTCTAAAGTTGCTCTCTGCAACCTCCAGAAGAAATTCATCATACGGCAGAACGTGCAATACATACTTCTGCAACTCTTTAGATATTCCCATACCTCTAAAAGCGGTATCGGTTGCCACGGAATCGATGTAACATTGCGATTGGGTGAGATTTAATGGTTTTTCCAGAACTCCGCGCAATCTAAAAAATGCGATATGTCCTCGGATTAAGCCGAGTTTCTCCACTAATAGTTCTTTCCTAAAATTATGCGAGCGACCTTCGATTGTTGAATATGAGACAACTCCTACCACATTACCATCTAATAGAGCTACAAAGTGATGTGACGGTACGAAGGAGTGTTCAAGGATATCGGCAATGATCTCTATCTGTGGAGAAATAAAGGAGAGTGGTTCATAAAAACTTGCTGTAAAAATTTCTACAGCCTGTCTGAGATGTTCCTGGTCCAATTCGGCAAGATTTTTGCATATAGGACGCTTTGCCATACCATTCCCCCACAATCCTATAGTACTACCATATCTAGGATTAGGGAAGAAAAAAATTATAGAAATTATATTGAGGTTATAGGATTCTTATATAACTAACAGTGATCGGACTGTCAGAGCTGAGATTCGGAGTTAATGGCAACCCACAAACGCCTTCTCTCCTGATTCAAAACTTTCACACGAGGAGCTCCTCCTGGACCTCGATCAATATCCAACTGATTATAGATATCGGAGACTTGAAGAGCCCATTCTGTTTCTCCCGATAGTGTGTGTGCAACATAGATACGACGATTAATCAGAGATGCAAACTTGTATGCTTTCAGGCATTGTTCAGACGTTACTGAGCTCTCTGTACAGAGGAAGAAACATAAATCTGCTTTTGCTACTCGTATTTTTAGATCATATTCGGGGTTGTGCCGTTCTGCATCGACAACATACCCCGAATTCCAATCATAATATGCCTGTACTCCAGCTTTTCGAAGTAATACGATAAATCCCTCTACCATACGAAAGGCTTCTAATGCATGAAATATGACAATCCGCTTTCTTGTGATAGGAACCAAACTACCGCTCGTAACGTACTCAGTATTTTCTCGTTCAACATACAACGGTGCTGCCTGTAAAAGCAGTTTCTGATCAATAGCCATAGGTACCTCAAGTAGGGATAATTCTAACTGGTACTGAATAAGGAAATCTTAGTACTCGTCACGTACTCCGAATTCGGCGTGTTCTACCCACGTTTCGGGTCGTTCAACCATAACGATTATATCATCAATCAAATCGTAGTGCCGTCTTTCCTCTTCAATGATTTTTGCGAGTGCACGTTTTTGTTTTACGTCGGAAACCAGGTCATGTTGTTCTGAATAGAATTCAATGCTCTTTAACTCAATTTCAAGAGCCTCTTCGTAGACAGACAGCTGCTTCTCCTCCTGCAGAAAATCATCCTTGGAGAATTGCTTAAAAATTTCTGTTGCACGTACCGATGCATCGGAGGTACTCGCAGGAACAGTTGTGTTCGCTTTCATAGCTTCAAAGGTTGCTTTATGACGATCCTCATCTTCCGCAAGCATAGTAAAAATTGATCGAAATCCATTGGAATTGGTTTTCTTCGCTAGATCCCGATAAAACGCTGCACCTTCAGTTTCCATTTTTATTGCAATATCAAACAGCTCCATAGCTCCCTCCTCTATTCTGTAATCATAGTATCAAACCAAATGTCAGTTGGCAAGCAAAGCTTTTTTTGCAGGAAGAATGACAAGAATCATAGAAATCTCCATTTGTCAAGAAAAATTTCAATTATTTCATCCAAACATATTGCTCTTTCCTGAAATAAAGCAGATAGTATAGTTGTGGAACAAAAAACCACAAAAAAAGTCTAGATAGGAGGGGTCACATGAAAAATGACACCAGCGACGCAAAAATGCATTTCCTGCTGGCCAGTACTGGTTCCGTATTTACCGAAGCAGATTACCAGGCCCTGTCCGAGCAAATAGAAGTGCACAAGTATTTGGTTAACCAGAACATTCCTAGGACAATTTCCTGGGACGATGCCGTATTCTCATGGATGGAGAATGTCTTCTCCCCAATCATGCAAGTTATTTCACGATGGGAAGTATTGGCAGCTTTTCCTAAACACACCATGGCACAGCTCTTCTTTGAAATCTCCAACCACTGGTATTTCCTGTTGGAGAAAAACCCCCATGTATATGTGCAGTATGCTGCCATTGATTATGCTGCAACGTATGGAAAAGGACTTGGACGCTGGATTTCCAAGCTGCAGCTTCCAAAGAAAGTAGCTTAAGTCTCACACAGCCTTTTCCCCACTGGTGCCGTATGGAATTGAATTCATACGGCATTTTTTATACCTCTTTGATATCTGTGTGACTCTATCACCGAAAGACTTTCAGTAAACTGCTAGAGTCAGCTAGAGCATACATGAGGAGTCACCATGCCGAAAGATCACACAATTTTGCGAAGAGGACTGAAACCTAACCTGTATTTCATCACTTTGCTATATTTCGCATTAGGATTTGTATCCATCTATTTTGGCTTGCTTGCTCTGTTGTGCATGTTTCTCCCCTTTGTCATACTATCGCACTATGGAGAAAAGCGATGGTGCCACCAGTACTGCCCTCGTGCCAGCCTCATTACGCTGACCGGAAAGACTCGCAGAAGATGGAGAAAACTTCCCCGCTCGTGGTACGACGGTTACGCAAAGAAGATTATGCTGTGGTATCTTGGTTTGAATCTGTTGTTTATTACCGGAAGTACCATACAAGTCGGGATTGGTGCTATGAACCCTATGCCCTATATTCGACTGTTTGTGGGTATACCGCTCTGGCCTCTCCCACAGCTTATTTCTGCGACGGGGCCAGATTGGCTTCTCCACCTATCCTACCGTTTCTATTCAATGATGCTCAGTACAACACTTCTCGGTGTGGCATTTTCACTCATATGGCGCCCAAGAGCATGGTGTGCAGTTTGCCCAGTAGGAACACTATCGAACAAACTCACTCCACCACGCATCTAACTTTCTATCCACCTACAAGGCAAGCTTGAGAATCTTCTCCACATCATCTACACCGAGTTTCTTTAAGTTACCAAGAGAGTCGAGTCCAATAAGAGCCATCTCTGCCATCTTTCTAATGCGTTCATTACCAATTCCCGCATCGCTCAAACGGACGGGAAGTCCAATTGCACGGTAGAATGCCTCAGACCGGTCAATCATTGACTCAACAATCGTATCCTTATCATCAAAAGTGAGGCTCACATCCCAAACTCTATTTGCATACTGAACAAATCGGTCGATATTTTCATGATACACGTACTTCATCCAAGCAGGTATCACAATAGCTAAACCGGCTCCATGTGCAATATCGTATTGGCCACTCAATTCGTGTTCAATACCGTGACTCGCCCAGTCTCCAACTCTTCCTCGGTCCAGCAGTGTGTTATGTGCCAGCGTTCCAGTCCACATGAGTTCTGCCCGATACCGATATTCATTCGGATGTTTGAGCACTAGTGGTGCGTAGGCAATTATATTCCTCATGGCACTTTCAAGGAATCTGTCAGAGAGATCGTTGTGCTTCTCAAGGGTAAAATATCGTTCCTGCAGGTGAGCAAGAATGTCAGCGGCTCCACATGCACTTTGGTATGCAGGCAACGAATAGTTAGTTTCCGGATCCATAATAGCAAATGCCGGCATGAGTGGTTCACAGTTCACCGCTCGTTTCATATTATTATCCCAGTCGGTTATCACACTGCTGATTGAGCTTTCCGACCCTGCAGCCGGTATAGTAAGGACAACACCTACCGGCAGTGTTTCACGAACAGAACAAGCTGGATTCATATAGTAATCGTTCCAGACATCCTCTTCCGGTGGTAATTTTACACCGAAGGCTATTGCTTTAGATGAGTCGATAACACTACCCCCTCCCACTGCAATAACAATATCTATCTTCTCTTTCTTACAGAGTTCTATACCTTCACGAACCAGACTGAGTCTTGGATTAGGGACTACACCACCGAGCTCAACTACAGTTAGACCACTAGCTCGTAATGATTGAGCTACCTGATCGTATACCCCGTTTTTCTTAATAGACCCACTTCCATAATGCAGCAGTACTTTTGATCCATAGCGTTTTGCCAATTCTCCTGTCTGCGCAATCGAGCCTTTACCGAATACTATTTTCGTCGGATTATAAAATGTAAAATTTTTCATAGGCAGCATCCTCCTCTATGTTCAGACTAGTATATCATAATCAGACAAACCTGCATATCGTAGAACTATGTTGATGGGTGGTAACAATCTGACTCTCATGGTATCATATCCAGATTGCCGAAAATTCGGCCTTGGAGCTTGGTATGGATATTGAAATTCACCACAAACATCCTGATGGACTCTATGAGACCCCTTTGCTGCACCAGACCACATTCTGGTCCTATGTGAAGCATGAACAGGGAGTTCCCTCCCAGGCTTTCGATCTAAAAATTAGAACTGCTGATATTGGGTCCCCTTCACAAGCTCCATATTTGCTCGACGATGTCCTCATCCTCTTTCAGGAAATTGGTGATAATAAGACCATTGGCTATATTCCGTACGGACCATCCGTTCGCCCTGATGATGCATATATCGGGACATTTCTTGAAGAACTCTCAGAATCACTGCACCCTCTGCTTCCCGATTCCTGTATGCTGCTTCGTTACGATCTTCCCTGGCAGTCACCATGGAGTGTTGAACCGGAGGAATTTGATGAACACGGACAATGGCTTGGTCCACCAGAACCTGACTTGCAGGAACTTCGTCTCAACTGGGGGACACAGGAACGGAATTTACGAAAAGCCCCCTCAGATATTCTGCCCGCAGACACTATGCTCATACATCTTCTGCGGGATGAGCAAGAAATTCTTGATGGAATGAAACCAAAGACTCGCTACAATATTAGAACTGCATTACGGCACGATGTTCACATACGCAGCGGTTCGTATGCGGATATGGACATCTTTTATGATTTATATAGGCAAACTTGTCAAAGAAATGGCATTCGTCTCCATCACAGAGCCTACTTTGATGCCATGTTTGCACCGCATAACCTTAAAGGCGAAGCTGGTGACACCTCTACAGACTTTGAGCTGCTCATCGCTGAGTACGAAGAGACGCCTCTTGCTGCACTGTTTATCGTCTACTCCAGTACCCGAGCAACCTACCTATTCGGAGCATCTGCGTCTCACATGCGCAACCTCATGGGAACATACGCACTCCAATGGGAAGCTATCAGACACGCAAAAATGCGAGGATGTGTTGAATACGATCTATTTGGAACTGCACCAAACGGGGATCCTTCACATCCTATGCATGGCCTCTACCGGTTTAAATCGGGATTTGGGGGAAAAGAATTACATCGTATGGGCTGTTGGGATTATCCTCTTAAACAGGAAGCATATCGCCTTCTAACGTCTCAAGAGATGGTTGCCCAAGGTTATCATATCCGGTAATTTTATATTTCTCGTATACTCACCTATTCGGGTGATACTCGAATACTCCGGCTGATGGAGTGAAATAATCTTCGAAAGCTATATAGTTATATCGACTCATTCACTATAGTTTCGTGTGGAGTACTGAAAAAATGAAATCATCAACGCGTAAAGACTTTGCAATTATCCTCGGAGCCATACTGTTAGCTGTGGCATCGCTCTCATGTATAGGACAACTGAAAATTGACAGTTCAACGGATGCTTTTATGCCCTCCGATTCACCTGCAGTTGCTGTAACTAGTGAAATAGAGCGGGTGTTTGGATCCATGGATGCCATTATTGTAGGCGTCTCAGTCGACTCCGGCTCAGTTATTCAGGCAGACACGCTCCAACTGATTGATTTATTAACAGCCGAGATATCGCGAATTGATGGAGTGGATTCAGTAGTCTCTCTTACAAATACTGACCACATGCAAGCCGGTACCGATGGTTTCGAAGCGGTTCCACTCTTTACTGGGATAGATGAAGCGGAATTGACTCTACTTGAAGAAAAATTACAGTCGTGGCCAGAGGTTTACTACGGTAATCTCATAGCCGAAGACCGATCAATGGCAGCACTCATTGTTCAACCTGAAACAGGGCTCCCCGAAGAAGCACAGAACGCCATGCTCGATACGATTTCACACACGATTGCCTCGCTGCCACAAAACGGCGAAACATTCTCCCTTGTTGGATTGCCGGTAGTTAAACAGCAGATTAATCGCAGTCTCGTGAGCGATATGACTATTCTTGCTCCGATAGTCGGATTACTCATTATTCTGGTTCTTTTCTTCTCATTCAGGAGATTTGCGGGCATCATTCTTCCCCTAGTTGGCCTGGTAATTTCAGCGGCAATCACTCTAGGTCTTATGGCAGTTCTCGGAATTACCTTCACTATGGCAACTATGCTCGTTCCGGTACTCCTCCTTATTGTGGGAAGTGCCTATGCTATACACGTCATGAGCCACTTCTATGAGGAGGTTGCTCACCTGAATCGTACAGTCGATCAGGAACAGACATTCTCCATCATCAACGAAGTCTCACATAGAAATCGTATGCCGATTATTATGGCAGGAGCAACTACGGCTGCCGGATTCATCGCTCAATTCACCAGTCCTCTCGGTCCATTCAGGACCTTCGGATTATTAAGTGCTGTAGGTGTCGTGCTCTCACAGATTTCGGCTCTCTATCTGCTTCCTGCTCTTCTTCGCCTCACATACCGTAAAGGAATTGATCCTATTCGCATTCATGTAGAGCGGGACCAACTCAGAGAAGTAAAAGGTCACCCGGTATTTACCCTATTTGAAAAAATCTCTATGAGAGGAAGAGTCCCGCTCACTATCGTCTCGATAGCATTGGCTGTTCTTACCATTGTACTTGTACCAACGATAGAAACAGGGACTAATATGCTCGATTTCTTTCAACCGTCGAGCAAAATGGTTGCCGATACAAAACGCTTCAATGACGCCATGAATGGAAGCGGGATACTGACGATTATGGTTGATGGAAAAAGACCTTCCGCTGTACTTGATCCCGAATTTCTCGTCTCGCTGGACACCTTCTCAGAAAAGATGCAGTCACTGGAAGCGGTAGGCACTGTACAGACTATAACCCCCTACATTAAGCGGCTCAACATGATAATGAATCAGGATACTCCCCCCTATGCACAACCGGTTGCCGAAGAGGTCGATTTCGATTTCTTTGGCGGATCCTTTGGAGCTGTGGATGATGCAGAATCATCATTCTTATTCGAGGACTCTGCCGAGGTCGACGAACCTGTTACATGGGATCCTCAAACCTACGCCGAAATCCCAACCGATCCGGCTAAGTACGGAAAGGAAACCACCTCACAACTTGTGGAACTCATGTCTCAATACCTACTACTGTATGCAGGAAATCTCGATACATTCATCAACGATGAGCTGGAACCCAGTGCAACGCTTATTACCGTACAATTGAAGGAATCTAATGTTCATACCCTGCGAGAGACAATGGCTGCCATTGAACAGTACTGGAGTGTCCATATTCCTGAAGGATGGGAGTATGTACTCGGCGGAGGAGAGGCAATCAGCTTTGAACTTACCAACTTGGTTACCAAATCTCAAATCTATTCACTCGTTGGAGCATTACTCATTGTGTGGATCCTCGTCAGTATCATATTCCGCTCCCCCATTGCAGGCCTTATCGGTTTGATACCCGTCGTATTTGCACTGACTGGAATCTTCAGCTTTATGGCGATTCTCACTATTCGTCTCGACGTTATTACCAGCTTACTTGCAGCTCTCGCTATCGGTATCGGTGTTGATTATGCTATCCACTTCCTCTCTGCCTGTCAAAGACATGCCTGTGCCACTGGGATGGACGGAGGAGGATTACGCATCGTTATGCACACTACAGGTCGTGCCATTGTGATAAACGCAGCAAGTGTGATTGTTGGATTTTCCGGTCTTATTTTCAGCAGATTTATTCCCATACAGCAAATGGGAATCCTCTTCTGTGTCTCCATGATTTTTGCCGGGCTCTCAAGTCTTACCGTGCTCCCCATGGTGCTACACACATTCCAGCCCAAATTTATTTCCCAACCAATACGTTCTAGGAGGAACTCAGTATGAATACTATTCGAAACAGAGGCGTAGTATTTTTGGTATTGCTCATGTGCGTCTCAACGCTGCTCTTTGCTGCAGAGACTGGACCAGATATCATGCAACGCGTTATGGACACTCAGGCTGCCGACAGTTCAGCCATGGACATTCGCCTTACCCTCATTGACCCGTCGGGGGAACAACGAGAACGGCGTATTCAGACCCTCACCATTACCGAAGAGGGATTAACCAACACGATTACTGTGTTCCTCAGTCCTGCAAGTGTTAAAAACACCCGATTCCTTACCCGCCAGCGTTCAGATGGTGCTGATGACCAGTGGATATATTTACCGGCAGTAGGCCGGGTTAAGCGTATTGCCGCTACCGAGGGGGGTGGGTCCTTCATGGGAAGTGATTTCACTTACTCGGACATGGCCTCTACCACCTACGAAACCGATGAAGCCGAACACACCCTGCTTCGGAATGAAACGCTGAACGGACGTGCCTCCTACGTTATTGAATCGATTCCTCTTATTGCATCAGATTATGGGAAGACCATGATTTGGGTCGACGCTGAGACCTACCTACCACTCAAAGTTGAGTTCTACGCCAAAGACTCCCAGACGATTGTAAAGGAGTTAATCACCGACTCGACCGACTACGTTGATGGTAGATGGATTACACGGAGTATTACTATGACAACCCGGGCAACCGGACATAAAACACGCATTGAAATCCTTCAGGCAAAATACAACATCCCTATGAATAGTGGCTATTTTACTACCACATTCCTGGAAACTGGGAGAGTCATATGAAAAAGAAACTACTACTACTCATTGGCATAATTCTGTTGATACTGTCTCCTCTTGCAGCATTTGATGGGTTCAGTGAGTTCTTTGATGAACCGGTTGAAGTTGCAGTTGGCACAGAGTCAACCACAGGAACCATGAACATAGACGGTTCGGTTGGATTCAGCATAGAAGCTATTCGAGGTGAAGATGACCCCTTCAAAGGTCAGGTAAATGTAGGTGGCGGACTGAATATCGATCTCTCCTGGCGAGGTTCGATTGTTGATGCCCGCACGAGTTTTGCTCTTCACCCGAGCAATGCTGAATTTGCCTGGTACGATGTGTTCACCGGATTATCGCTTACCGCTTTCTACTCAAATGGGTTTGTTGAAGCTGGTTTATTGAAGAAGGAGTGGGGTTCGGGCGATGGCGTCCATGTGGTCGATGTACTGAATGCACCCGATTATAGAAACGGTATTGTGGATGATACCATGGCGATGAAAATGGCGGAAGCTATGGTGGGAACCACGACTACGTGGGGAGACACTACTTTAGATATTTTCTACAAACCTATGCTGGTTCCTATGATGACGGCACAAGA
>CAZTUL010000009.1:29061-46143 GCA_964616275.1 uncultured Spirochaetaceae bacterium
GCCACTCGATTCAAGACTATCGTAGGCCCGGCTGATCTCGGTTTGATCTATTACAATGGATTTAACTATCAACCGGTACAAACTAATGTTGTATTCGATACTTCTCCACCACCTAAAATAACGTCTATGACTCTTGACTTTACCCGTGCCCAACTATTCGGTGCTGAGGCAACGGTTGTAGCCGGTCCATTCACCCTTATGTTCGAGGGAGGATTCTGGTTGAGTGAAGACTTTGATGGTACAGATCCAACCAAATATAACAACAAATGGGTCTATCTTGGCGGTATAGGCTACCTCTTTTCCGATATCGGAGCATATGCAAGCATTACCTACAACGGGCAGTACATCGTAGGTTTCTCTGAAACTCCTGGAGATGCGGACTTTGTACAAGCTCAGCAATCCAGTAATGGCAAACCCTACATGAACACCGTTACAGCCGCCGTCGAAATGCCACTTGCTCGTGAACGAGTAACGATTCGACTCGGAGGAACCTATCAATTCGAAACAGGTGGATATGCATTGCTGCCATCGGTCAACTGGCAGGTCACCGACGATTTTGTATTCAATGCATCTGGCCGGATTTTTGGAGCTGCGGGGCCTGCAGCACCAAGTATTTTTAAGACGTGGGAGAATAACGACTCATTGAAGTTGAGCCTCTCCTATCTCTTCTAACGAATGAGGAGGATTCTTCGTGGATACTGGCAAGATCATAAGAACCTTGTTGATTGTCGGAATCTGCTTGACCTTAACGCTGCCACTGATTGCACAGACACCTGAGGAGGCAATTGGATTCTGGAAAACTCAGCATGAAAAAGAGGGATTCACCACCTCCATTATGGCAGTGTATGTGCACAATGGAGAATTGTATGGTCGAATTATTGTCAGCTTTGATGAAGAAACTGGAGAATTGCTGGAAACACATGAAAAGCCTTCACAGCGTGTAGGCTCCTTACCTCATAGACCGAAGTTATTGGAAGTAGACCTCTTCTGGAACTTGGAACGAGATACCACCAAATGGCGAGGAGGGAAAATCGTTGACCCGCGAAGTGGGAAAACCTATACGTGCGATTGCTGGGTAAAAGAGGGAAAGCTTATTCTAAGAGGTAGAATCGGCCCCTTTGGGGTGAACTCAGTATTCTATGCCGCTACATCTAAAGACTTTCCTCCCGGCTACACGCCTCCGAATCTCTCTGCAATCATTCCCCATTCACCGCTTTCTACCGATTAACATAAGAAATTCATCCATATCCCTTTTGAATTGCATGAGGCCTATGATAAACTGCCTACAGTGTTGAACGAGGAGGATGTGTCTGTGTTCATCATTGGTGATATTCTTCTTTTTGCCACTACAGCTCTCGTACTCTCAATTACGTGCCTCTGCATCTTACTTCATGTACGTGCACGCGATACGTATACTATGAACTTTCTTATGGTGCTTGTACCGTTGTGCCTTCAGATTTGCCTGACCATGCTCATGACCTATATTCATCGAGTATATCCCCCTGAACTGCTCACGGGGAAAGTATATGAAATTTATTGCCTATGGGTCACACTCATGTCAATTATTCTCACTACTGTACTGCTCTATGTGATGAGCCGTTATATGATCAGCCTTCTCCCCATTGCACCTGAACAACGAAAGTTGGGAAATCGGATAGTTACCGTAATTATTCTCGTGTTTTTAATATTGAGTCTCTTCTTTATTCTCGGTAGAAGTCAGGGAAACTGGGTAATCGCCATGAACCTCACATTTGGGTACCATTTTTTTAGTGGAAGTATGATCATGGTCCTTCATGGAATTGTTGCCATGATCTATAAAAGAAAGGCCTCTGGGTGGGAGCAGGAGCAACTTCTCTCTGGAATCAGTTACACCTTCCTTCCCCTCATACTCACCCTTCCGCTGGATTTACTGTTTTTCAAGGATCATACCTTTAAAATTGCGTATCTCAGTTTCTCCGTATTTGTGGTATATCTCTACTTCTTTATCAGCCGCCACTACTTTCAGGATTATGATTCGCCCTATGTTGGTGACTCAGTACCGCAATCATTGCTGGAGGCTAAAGGGGTTTCACTACGCGAACAGGAGATTATCATGCTCCTTGTTGAGGGTAAAACGAACCGCGAAATTGCAGATAGACTGTTCATTAGTGCAAACACGGTGAAAACTCATGTAAAAAATATCTACGGGAAACTTGCAGTCTCAAATCGTGTGCAACTCTTCTCTCTTCTACGAGGGAATCAACCTCCATCACATAGTACTTCGAGTAAACGCTGAGCATCCCGGCCCCTCAATTCTACTCACGCCCCCGGCAATAGGAATAACCGATATCTGAACAGGAATTCGCTCCTGCAAGGCTCCTACATGGCTGATAATACCCACGAGCTTTCCTTGACTCCTCAGTGCACTTAGTGCTGAAAGTGCTGTTTCGAGAGTCTGCTCATCAAGTGTTCCAAACCCTTCATCTAAAAAGAGCGAATCGACCTGAACTCGTTTACTCGCAATGGTTGAGAGAGCTAATGATAGGGAAAGACTCACGAGAAAGCTCTCCCCACCGGACAAGTTACGTGCCGAACGAACCTGAGCTCCCTGATACAGATCAATAACAGCCACGTCTAATGGCTGATCGGCATCCGGAGTGAGCATATACCGGTCACTCAGAGAATGCAGGTGCTCATTTGCGTGTGCAATAAGGAGCTCGAATGTAAGACTCTGTGCAAAGTTTCTGAATTTCTTTCCATCGTGCGAGCCGATGAACGTATTAAGTCGATCATATCCATGAAAGACCTTCTGTTGCTTATCAATCGCTTCCTGCTGATTATTATACTGTGCACGCTTTCGATTATTCTCTTCGAGTCGCTCCTTCATTCCCCCCTGCAACCGATGCATAGATTCCTTCTCAGATTCACACCACCTCTGGTGCTCTTCGAGTAAGGGTATCGGCCATGCTTCAGATTCATCCTGTTCTAACTTTTTCAGCTCGTTTGCAATCTGATGCAATCGGGATTCACATGAGGCTGCCTGTCTATCATAGTCTTCTATCTCTTCTTTCATACTCAGTCTGCTCGCCGCATCACACCGATACTGCAGAAAGGCCGTTTCATCGGCAATACCATGGTCTTCAAGCTCTTTGCTGAATTGAGCTTCATGTCCACAGAGGTTCTTGTTTCGTTCTTCAATTCGCGTTGTCAGAGACAATCGTGCGTGCTCATGAAGTGCAAGTGATTGCTGCAATTGAGAAAGATCGTCCCTTTTTTGTTGCTGTTTCTGTTCAACATCAGCTAACTGGAGTTTCATCTGATTATCAAAATCTTCGATGCTGAGATAATCACCGAGGAGCACACTCAATCTTTGAGAAAGTACCGAAATCTTTTCTCGCGCTGCATGCACCTGTTCTCGCACCTTTAGAACCCGATCATGTGCTTCGATTACTCGTTTTCTTATCTCCTGTACTTCATGTACTATTCGCGCGACTGTCTGTTCAGAGGCCACTTCAGATTGAAGCTGGGCTTCCCACTGACTTTGTCGTTGTTCCAATTGTGCTGCATACTCTTCAACTCGTTGTCTGTTTGCAAGAGGGTCATTTTCTGATTCGAGATTTCCCATGCAGAGATTCTGAACTTTTCTTAATTCCGCTTCCCTGTCTTTCAGTTTTGCTTGAGAACGATCTTCCTGTAAAAGCACATCATCTCTCTGTTGCAGAAGAGCATCGTAGGTTGCCTGCAATGAACTCTGTTGCTGAATATATGCTGTATGCTCATCTTTCAACACACGCAGCTCGTCTTCACATTGCTCAACTTGAGTAATTATTGAGCTGACTTCTTTTAGTCTCACACGAGTTTCCGACAGAGAGGGAAGTTCGTGTTGAGAAAAGGGATGATCCAAGGAGCCGCACAGTGGACAAGGTTGCCCATCAATGAGCTGCTTCCGCCGATCTTCAAGCGACTCAATTCGAGCAACTAAAACCTCCCGCTCCTGAAGGTATCCAAGCTCCCGAGTATAGACCTGTTTTGAAGACTCCCCGAGCAGCTGTTTTCGTCGAGTCTCACACGCAGTAATTTCTTGATTATTCGCTTCCAGATCTTCTAATGCCGCATTGAGTAACGTATTGATCCTATCACGTTCTGTCTCTATCTGATTTTTATGTAACAGAATATCTTCATAAGTGTGCCTTTCTGTGCGTACCTGCTCACTTACCGACCGCATCTGGATAAGATGGAGTCGAATATGTTCTAGACTCTGCGCTAACAATTCATCATCTTCCCTATGTTCGGCAATCCAACGAGCAATCTTATCTCTGACCTGTTCAGCCTCTCGAAGATTTCTACGCAAAGTTTCAAGATGTTCACTATGGGAAGATCGTGTATGTAATGCGGTGGTTAATTCTCTTCTTAGCCCATCGGCACGTGCACTGATTCGATTATATGTATGAGTTATCTCCTTGGCCTCAGCAAGCATCGGTTGCATGTGATCCCATGATTCCCGTGCTTTCTGTACTTCAGTGCCGGCAGCATCGACCTGTCTCTGTTTCTCTGAAATCTGTTGTTGAATCTGCGATATGAGATGTTCTTCTTCGGTTACCAGCTTCCGGTCAGCAATCTGTTCATTTTTCCGGCTGGTAAGCACCTGGTACAATGGTTCTAATTCAAGTGCGACTAGAGCCAGTCGATACTGCTCCTTCAGGGCACTCATATGTTCATGCCGATGCTCCAACTGATGCTTCTGTGCATGAAGAACTGTGATTTCCTCATGCAGTGAAGCTGCTTTCTTTGCAGTAAAAAGAGCTTCCTGTATAGCATGCAGACGACGATCGAGCCCGCGTGTCAACATCTTAGATAGTTCCAACTGCCGTTCAAGTTGGAGCTCCTGTTCAATCGAAAGGGGTTGAACTGCTTTTGCATCATCTCGTAATCGGGAAAGAAGTTCTTCATGTTCTCGCCTTCTTTCGTGAACTGTTTTGGAGATGGTAGAGTAGATCTCTGTTCCGGTAATCTGTTCAAGGATTGGGGCACGCTGATCTGCACTTGCAGTGAGAAATGCTGCAAACTGCCCTTGAGCAAGCAGCATGGAGCGGGTGAATCGATCAAAATTCATGCCGGTGTGCTGTTCTACCGCCTGAGCTACATCTCGCTTCTTATTGCATAATACCTCGTGTGTCTCCGCGTTGATAAGTTCGTGCTTTGCTGCAACAAGATTACCATCCACCCGATTTCGTGCTCTATGCTGTGACCACGAACACCGAAATGTTCCATTCCGTGTTTCAAAGGTTACTTCGGCCATACATTCGGCTCTTTGCCTACTCATTATCTCGTTTGACTGTGCTCCCACTGAATCGAGCCGTGGTGTGCGTCCATAGAGTGCAAGACAGATGGCATCGAGAATGGTCGATTTCCCAGCTCCTGTCGGGCCGGTGATAGAGAAAAGTCCATCGTTACTATATGCAGGATGGTCAAAATTTATTTCCCAGTCACCATAGAGTGAGTTGAGGTTGGAAAAGCTTACTTTCAGTATTTTCACTGCTCTTCTTCCTCCTCACGAAGCGAGGATAATACCGAATCATACAGCGTATTGAGCATAGTCACCTCTGCCGGTTCCAAAGTTTCACAGGCAAGCCTTCGTCTAAAAACCTCACGTTCATCAAGGTCATCAAGCGTTTGTTCCCACCCCTCTTGGTGCAGGATTCGGTTTAACACAAGTGTATTTCGTAATCGAAGTATTTCAACAGCTGAATCAGCGACTATATCATCCAAATGACTACGCAATGCTGTAGCGGAAAGCGATCCAGTGTACTCGACCTCTACCCAAACCGATTGCTGAAGGTTGACTAGCTCAGAGAGTTTATGCTCAATCTCCTCCAATGATCCAGACACCCCTTCCAATTTCTGGAACTGGGGAATGGGTATGGAGGCAACATGGGGGAAAAGTGTTCCAGGCGAGAACTCTACCACAACCACTTGCTTGGTGTGGTGGGCCTCACCAAACCCCATGGGTATGGGAGAGCCGCTATAACGGATGGTATCGGTGCCGGAAACTTTCTGTGGAACATGGAGGTGCCCCAGTGCCACATAGTCTGCTATCGAAGGGAAAAATGAAGCAGGAACCTCTGCAGAAGTCCCCACATATAAGTCTCGCACCCCATCATCTTCAACACACTTTGAACCGGCAGCAAATAGATGTCCGGTTACAATAACTGGTACGGGTGCAGGCAGAGAGTTCAGTAATAACTCAGCATACTCTCCGACCTTCCGATAATGAGCTTCAACACCAGCCTGTAACCGCTCTGCCTTATCGGTGAACTGCTCCTGCTCTGCCGATTCTCGAACATCCCGGTCTCTAAGAAACGGTACTGCACATACAATTGCTTCGGGTTCTCCCTTAAGATCACGCAGCAGTATGACTTCATCTTCAATTGATTGAGGAGTGCTGCCAATGACATGAACACCGAGTGTCTCCAATACTTTTTTAGGAGCATCGAGAAGAGAGGGAGAGTCATGATTACCCCCAATGATTATCGTATGCCTGCACCCCAGATCTGTCGTGCTCTTAAGGAACGAATAGTAGAGCTCCAACTGCCTATTTCCGGGGGCAATAGTGTCAAAAACATCACCGCAAACAAGAAGAATGTCGATTGATTCACGAACCAGGGTCTCCTGCAGCCATGAGAAAAATGATTGATGCTCATCAAGACGCCGTCGGTCGTGTAATGCTCTTCCAATATGCCAATCCGATGTGTGTAGTATCTTCACCCTCTCGGAACCTCTTCACCCTCTGCAATATCGATCACATTCACACTGAGATTAACTTTTCGCTCCTCACCTGCAAACATGAAAGCTACTACAATCCTTTTATGGTGTCTGTCGAGCTTAGCTATCCGACCCTCCATATCTCGCAATGGACCATCGAGAACCTTGACCAATTGGCCCTCTTTGTACACAACGGTACTCGGCTGGAAAGTTCCACCGTGATTATGAACCCATGCAGCGTATTGTGCATCGCCATTCTTGAGTTCCATAGATCCATCTGGATTACGGAGTATCTTATAGGCATCTCTCTCCTGATTGATGATAAATAGGGGGAAGGGAATTTCATCTTCGAGATAGAGGAATATATAACCGGGAAGAAGTGGTTGCTCAACCTTTTTCCACTCTCCTCGTCTCCGCTGCTGCATAATACGAACAGGATAGAGAATTTCTATCTCTGCATCCACATAATCATGTACATCCTTTTTCAGCAGGTGAACGAGTTTTTTTTCTGAACCGGTCTTGCAATACAGACAGTACGATTTCATGATTTCTTTCCAGCTGTCACCGGTCCCTGATATGAAAATTCGGGAACAAGATCCTGCAGCATCCGTACCAGAGATTCTGGGTCCATGGTATAGAGGGATTTGATATGTTCCTCAAAGCTATCTCTGGAGAGTGTACCATTTACAATGGCTTTGAAGAGTTTTGGGTTATTAGTCGGGATGGTTTTATCTTTATCACTCAGTTTTTCTTCATACAGCTTCTCTCCAGGACGTAGTCCGGTAACTATAACCTTACTTCGACCATCTCCGAAATACTTCACTAAACGCTGTGCAAAATCATAAATATTCACCTGCTCACCCATATCCAGCACAAGAACCTCTCCGCCGGTTCCAATTGCACCTGCAAGGAAGACAAGACTCACGGCCTCGGGAATAGTCATAAAGTAGCGAATAATACGCTTGTCGGTTACTGTGATGGGGAGCCCGGCACGCATCTGTTCGAGGAATAGAGGCAGCATAGAACCTCGGCTTCCAAGCACATTGCCGAAACGGACGCAGACAATTTCTGTGTTCTCGTTGTTCAGCATACTAGCCACCATCTCTCCTACCCGCTTTGATGCTCCCATGACATTGGTGGGATTAACCGCTTTGTCGGTAGAGACCAATATGCACTTTGCCACCTGATACTTCACCGCAGCACTGAGCACATGGTACGTTCCACCTACATTGGTACGGATTGCCTCTTCAGGGTAGTATTCCATCATCGGTACATGTTTATAGGCTGCTGCATGAAAGACAATTTCTGGCTTAAATTTCTCAAAAACCCGCTCAACCTTAATTGCATTTCGGACATCACACACAATTGGCATAATCTCTTGAGAAAATTCTGCTTGATAATTGTGTAATCGCAGAGAAAGATCGTGTAATTCTGTTTCGTCAATATCGAGCAACAAAAGTTGAGATGGTTGATAATTCAGAATCTGACGAGAAATCTCACTTCCAATGGAACCACCGGCTCCGGTAACCAAGATTCTCTTTCCTGTGACCATATTCTGAATAGGGGTTTTGTCAAACGTTACTGGACTGCGTCCTAACAGGTCATCAAAGTTAATCGAACGTATATCGGCAACACTTTTTCGTCCCTGCTCCAGTTCAAACAAGGAGGGAACAATTTTTGTGTCGATTCCGAATCGCTCTGCCAGATCGAGAGATTTACGCATCTTCTCGCTACTCAGGTCGGTAATTGCAAGAATGAGCACTTCAGCCTGACTCGAACGGATAATCTCATTCATGTTATCCAGATCACCGAGAACGGTGAGTCCGCCAACGAGAGATCTCTGCTTGGCTGGATCATCATCTACAAATCCGACAAGGTGATACGGTAATTTTTTCTTGTAGAATTGACGTGCTAACTGTAACCCAATCTCTCCAGCTCCATACACAAGAGTACGTGGAAACCCATTACCTGTTGCACGGACCTGATAACTGAATGTAATACGATACAGAATTCTATAACCTAAGAGCACGAGTATGGAAAAAGCTGCATATACACTACTGATTCTGAATGCGAAATCGACTTGCTTTAACGTTAGAAGTACCAGTACCAGCACACCTACAGAAGATAAGAATAAAGCACCTACTCCACGCATGACAAGGTCCAGTGAACTATCGACTAAACGAATATGGTACACTCGAAAAAACAGGAGCACACAAATCTGGATGATGATAATGCCTAATATGACAGGGAAGTTGGTGTAAACAATTTGTAAATTTGCAGTTACCGCGAAGGAGGCAAACAGGGCACAGCAATAGAGGATTAAGACATCTGCACCCATCATAAGTCCGCGACGAAGCACCCGTTTTATCCTATTTTTCATACTCAACCCTTCCTACTGCAAAGTAACCCCAAGCATCTGATCTCTGCATGAGCTAAGAATAGATTCTACCATGTTTTCGTATCCCCGACCACATGATAGCATCCGTGAGTAGCACAAACAAAACCCTTCTATCGTACTGTGCCTGGGTAGGAGTCAAGTGCAGCACGTAGACAGGCTACCGCATGCTTCAAATCGGTTGTATTGAGCACATATGCTATTCGCACTTCATTCTTTCCAAGATTAGGTGTTACATAAAACCCTTCTGCTGGAGCGAGCATGACTGTTTGACCGTTATGCTGAAAGTCTTTTAGCAGGTATATGCAAAAATCTTCGGCATCTTCAACTGGCAACCGAGCGACTAAATAGAAAGCACCCTTTGGTTCACTGCAGAATACCCCGTCAATAGTCATAAGTTCCTTTACCAAAAAATCTCTTCGCAGCTGGTACTCAGCTTTCACTCGGGTTATGTACTCGTGTGGTGTCTTTACAGCAGCTAAAGCTGCTACCTGTTCAATATCTGGCGGACAGAGTCGTGCTTGAGCAAGTTTCATAGCTCCATCAAGTACCGCATGATTTTTGCACACCAGAGCGCCAATACGAGCACCGCACATACTGTACCGCTTTGAGAAGGAATCAACTACAATCACTCGGTCGGCATAATCGGTATAGCGAAGTGCACTGGTGAATTCTTTGCAATCGTAGCAGAATTCTCTATAGACCTCATCAACAATCAGGAAAAGATCGTGTTCTTTAACCAATTCAAGAATTTGATGGAATTCTTCATCTGTATAGATGTGTCCAGTGGGATTATTGGGACTGCAAAGCAATATAGCTCGCGTCTTTTCAGTAATTTGAGCCCTGAAGTGGTCAATATCCGGGAGGGTGAAACCATCTTCTATGTGTGAAGTTACCGGTTTGAGTACTACGCTCGCTCCACGTGCGAATGATCCGACATTCGTGTAATAGGGTTCGGGTACAATGATTTCATCACCAGGATCACACAGTGTCATAAAGACAAACTGAATGGCTTCACTGCCTCCGGTGGTAATCATGATATCCTCTGGATTAACGTCAACACCAAAGGTTTTATAATAACCGGGAAGAGCTTCGCGCAGTTCGAGTTCACCCTCGCTCTGTCCGTAGGCTATAATTTTAGGGCTGTAATTTCTGACCGCCTCAATGACATGTGGCGGTGTTACAATATCCGGCTGACCAATATTGAGGTGGAATACATGTATTCCTCGTCGTTTTGCATCGTTCGCATAGGGAACTAATCTTCTAATGGGTGAAGCTTGAAATCCTGAAATTCTATCTGACATCCGCATAGTGCATCTCCTGTTTTGTTGAGTACCACGTGACTCCGTCACATGTGTGCAGGGCTTGGTGACCAGCCGAGAAGGAGGAGAGTCTCTGAGTCCCTTAACGGTCTCGGTAGACTTCCTTGCTCCCCGGCGATGGAGCTTGCGGATTTGCCTGGCTCATATCCACGAATCGGTGGATAAACTGCCTGTTATCTAACAGCGGACTCAGTGGCCGCCCATGGTGCAATCTGCTAATAACCCGTGCAAACAATTCGGTGACGTCTGCCTGAACAAACCACTCTTTATCGGTGAGTGATCTGTCGTGGAACACAGCATTCGTTCCAATAATCCTGTAGAATACGCCCTCTTTATAGGCTTGATCAAACTCATCCCGAGCATTTCCATTAAAGAATGGAAGACTCACCAGACAGATAATTCTCTTCGCACCAAGGGACCGCAGCTCACGCATTGCGATGAGTAACGTTCCTCCAGTTCCGATCATATCATCTGCCATGAGGACCGTTTTCCCTTTTACATCACCTAGTAGGCTGATACTTCTAATATTTGAGTGTTTTGCGTCCTTGCTTACGATTGAGTAGTCACGTTCTTTGTAGAGCATGGCAAGGGGTCTGTGCAGTGCCTCCGCATAAAATTTGTTTCGTTGTACCGCACCGGTATCGGGACTTACTACTACAAGATCAGGATCACTGAAATCAATGATTTTATGGAGTTTAATCAATGCCTGATAACTGGCATGGAGATTTTCCAGGTGGGTATTGTTGAAACAGTTCTCAATTTCACGTGAGTGGATGTCTAGGGTGATAATGCGTTCAACCCCCATGTTTTCACACATACGGCCGAACATCGCTGCTGTAAGGGCCTCTCTTCCACTTTTTTTATGTTGTCTTGCATACGGATAGGTAGGGAGCACGAGTGTTACACTCTCAACACCGGCATTCTTTAAGGCGTTCACGGTAGTAAACAGGAACATGAGATGATCATTTATTGAGACAGATACCGGTTCGTCACTCCCAGCAATCTTAATTGGATAATGGTTGGACATATCGTATACAATGAACATGCGCAACCCACGAACGGCCTGAAGTATTTCAGCCTTCACTTCACCGTTTGCAAATCGAGTATATTTTACCGGTATTTCGAAGTCAGGACAGGTATATGTTTTGGGTTTTCTCCCACGCGGAATCTTCTTACTGATCATATCGTCATTCAGTGTGACTATATCGAGTAATTGCTCGGGTGTCATATTGTGACGTTTACCTAAAGCAGCACTCAATTTTTGATACCGATCCAAATAGAGCCGGCGTAAGTGTTTAACAACTTTTCCAGCAAAATATTCTGAACCGGGACCAGCAATAATCCCCAGTTTATGTGGCTTGACGATACTCATGGCTGTACTCTACCACATTCGCTTATGAGAATTCAACTCTCATACGCAGCTAAGTACAATTGTGGCACCTCAATTTTGGCTCTCAGAAATAAGACTAGCCTATCGCTTGTAACAATTGTACATTCTAATAGTTATATAATTGTTATCATAACGATTACTATTCCATAAGACTGTGTAAGTCTGAGGGAATTGAGGAGGATTGCTTATGAAACGACTTCTCATGATTGTAATGGTGCTGATAGTGCTGCTTCTGATTACTACTCCACTCACAGCACGGGCGAACGAGTCACTTGCAATAGGCGGTCAATTAGGATTTCTTGCAACAGGTGCTGTAATCGATATCCCCCTTGGGCCAATTGCAATACAGGCAGGGGTGAACTACCCACTTGGAATAGCTTACATTGATGCTATAGCTGATTTAGGAGGGGCACTTACCGGTTTATTTGACTCCATATTCGTTGCAACAGCCGATGTAACATTTCCAATTTCACTTGGCGAGAATTTTGACTTGAAAATTGGAGTGAGTACACTTGCTTTCACCGATTTCAATACCAGTGCATTTGGTATGCTCGGCCCTGCGATAAAGGGAGAATATTGGATTCCCAATAAGAATTACGGGCTGTATGTGCATCTGAATTCTCCACTTATGGTATATGGAGTAACTGAGGCAGACGGCTTTATGTATGAAGCTGATCCTGCAATAGCTTTGTTAGGGCTCTTCACCACAACAGCCGGAGTACTCTGGGCTCTCTAGCAGCTACCACGTGACCAATTCTGTTGCTGCCTCTCCTCCGAGCACCTTATAGGTCTCCAGGAGGGTGGCAATTTTCTGTGTGCACACGTGTTCGAGGTCTTCAGTCAGTTTTTGCACATGAGCTAACCCCAGGTTTCCCGTAGTTCCTTCGCTTGTCCGATTCCGAATAGTCAGATCCGCATCGTATGATGCTACCGAATCTAGGTTCATACCCACCTCTCGATACACATCTCTAAACGAACTACCCGAGGCAATTCTCTTGAGAACCTCGTCGGTTGCGTAAACTTCACTCACACACCCTGCACGAAGAGCATCTTCGTTCACCTTGAGCCGTTGTACCATAAGGTTCATGATACGAACAGACAATAATGCTGTTTTTGTTCCGGTAAACAGTGGTTCTTTTGTGTCCTGAAAATCTCGATTATATCCCGATGGAAGGCTGCGAATAATCGATTTTACCCGTTGAGCACATGAGCCAATCACAGCACTTCTGCTTCTCGTCAGTTCAAGCCCGTCAGGATTACGCTTCTGCGGCATAATGCTGCTGCCCGTACACAGCTCCCTGGGAAGAGAAAAATATCCAATCTCGGGCAATGAAAACAGGATGAGGTCCTGAGCTAGCTTACTGAGTGTAAGTCCAATATATTCGCATGCATCAAGCACGACTGCCTCAAATTTACCTCTGCTATTATTCGCATATAGTACATTATTCTGAACTTTAGCAAATCCCATTTGCTGTGCGGCATAGGAACGATCCAAGGGAAGCGGCGAGCCATAACTTGCAGCGGATCCAAGAGGAGACTGATCAAGCATAGGTACTAAGTTCAGTAGATGCAAAGCCTCATCGTGCAATTCCTCGGCAAAAGAAGCCGCCCACAGGCCAACAGATGAGGGCATAGCTAATTGCATATGAGTTCTTCCCGGCATGGGTATAAACTCATAGTTTTTGGCAAATTCGAATAAAGTTCTGGCCAATTGAGCCGACTCTCGTGCGATTTGCAGTACAAACTCTCGCATCCAGAGTCGTAATGCCGTTTGAACCTGATCGTTTCTTGAGCGACCTGTATGGATTTTTTTCCCAGCTTCTCCTACCCGTTTTGTAAGATAGGATTCAATAGCAGTATGACAATCTTCATCGGCAAGCGAGATGGCAAACTCATCTGCACTATGTAATGAAAGGATTTCCTTTAGTCCTATTTCCAAACTGGCAAGTTCTTCCCCTGTAAGCAATCCAGCTTTGTGCAATGTGCGTGCATGAGCAATGGAAGCAAGACAATCCGCTGCTACTAGTTGCAAATCAAGAAGGTAATCATTCCCAACGGTGAACTCTTCCATGAGGGTGTCAAGTGTATACCCTTTCTGCCATAACTTGCTCATATACGGCCTCCTTACAGAAAAAAGTGTAGAGGAACTATGTGATGTGGTCAATCAATTCACACCTTTCCAACGTTATTCTTATGAGGGGGGTTAGCATGAAACAGACCTGCGTGACAATAATCATACTCATGCTTTTAGGCAATTTGAGTTCATGTGAGGCACAACCACAGTACGAAATATTCAACGTTCTCTTAGGAACCGATTCGAAAAGCCCAGTGCTTCTAAAGACGTCTGCAACCGACCGGTATACCGCTGAGTATCAGTTCGACGAAATGGTATTTTGCTCATCAACCGATTTCTCATCAGCTTCTGTAGGTCAACAGATTGAATCAGTTTACCCATACGAGGATTGTGTAGTGATTACATTCACAGCTCCTCTTGTGCCAGGCGAACGGGTATCGGTAAACGGTAAAGTTGCCGATCGTTCCGGAAATTCATTGACGTTCACAGCAGGAGTATGGGGAGTGAATGAACGAGTGCCGCAGGTGCAGATTAATGAGTTTTCCACAAAAGGAAGTGGCAATAATCCCGATAGAGTTGAACTTATTGCACTCTCCTCGGGAAACCTAGCGGGTGTAACGCTGTATCATGGCATGCCTGAATCCTTCGATTCCGAATACATTTTCCCATCTGTAGAAGTGGATAAAGGGGACTATATTGTTATTGTATATAGTGAGGAGCCAAGCGGGTCAATTCCACTGGAATTCGCTGGAGGGGTTGTCGGTCTTGGTGCCAACAACGGGGTTATATCTCTCTGTGAACGCCCCGAGGGAACTGTGGTTGATGCGGTACTTTACAGTAATAGGACAAGTTCAAGTGACGATACGTACGGAGGGTTTGGGACAAGCAAAGTATATCAGTGGGTACAGGAATTAGAGATTTCCGGAGAGTGGGGATCAGGACCTCTGGCTCCCGAGAGCGGTATTGATAGCACCAATCACACTGCTACTCGAACTTTTTGCCGTACTGAAGGGAAAGCAGACACCAATACAAAGAGCGATTGGCATATAGTTCCCACTCGCGGAGCGACTTTCGGTGCTCAAAATATTACGGAAATATATAATCCCTAGGAATGTTCACTCTGTACGATTTTGTTCCTTCCACCATTTTTAGCAGCATAAAGACGCTGATCGGCAATTTGTAACAGGGCATCAACATGGCGACCATCGGCACGGGCGAGTCCTCCACTAATGGTAAGATGAAGCCCCTCGGTAAAGATGTGTTGTGAAATGTTAGTACGGATTCTTTCAGAAATTTCATATGCTTGGTCAACATGGGTGTTCTCTAATATCACCAAAAATTCCTCTCCACCGTACCTACCTATCCAATCGGAATTCCTAATTGACTGCTGAATGATTTGTGCAACCTCTACAAGAACTGCATCGCCTACTACATGTCCGTGTACATCATTTACCCGTTTAAAATGGTCAATATCGATCATAAGTACTACCAAACTGGAGCCTGAGGATGTTTCATCTTCCTGATTTTGGACTAATGCTCGTTTCAGAATTGAAAAAAGAGCCCGTCTACTTAATATTCCGGTCAAAGCATCATGATCAACCATATGCTTGAGTTGTCTATTCTTTCGTTCAAGCTGCTCTTCCATGTGTTTTTGTTGTGTGATATCGAATACAATTCCAACAAGTATGAGAGGTTTGCCCTGCTCATCACGTTTAGTGATTTTACCTCGATCGTAGTACCACCGCCACGAACCATCTTTATGCTTGATTCGATACTGCACTTCATATACAGAATCTATGCCTGCCAGATGCCTACGCATTTGGTTCATGACAGGGTCATAATCGTTTGGATGCAGCAAGTCGGTGAAAAACTCAAAGCCTATATATTCTGGAATTTCATCCTCTGCATACCCAAGATTTAAAATTTTCTGACTGTTGCACACGACTCGATTAGAGGGTACAGTCCAGACCCATGTTCCAAGGTTTCCAGCCCATGGGAGGTCTAAAAGCTCTTCGCGATTTTTTTCTTCAATAAGTGTATTCACAAGCAATTCTAATTCGCTGCAATCTTTTTCTTTCACATTTCGGCTCCTTCTGCTAGGTACACATATCAGAAAAAAACCGGATACAAACGCTTGTACCCGGCTCAAAGTGTATTATCTACACAATCTTATACATATTCTGCAACGAACGATTCAAGAACTGAAAGTGAAACAGCTCCAATGCGCTGGTTAATCACTTTTCCATCTTTGAATAATGCAAGTGTAGGAATACTCGAAATTCCATACTTTTCTGCAAGTTCTGGTTGTTCATCAACATTCAGCTTACCCACTTTTAGCTTACCGACATGATTTTCTGCAAGCTTGGCAACAGCGGGTGCTACCATTTTACAGGGTCCGCACCATACAGCCCAGAAGTCTACTAAAACGGGCACATCTGATTTCAATACTTCACTTTCAAAGTTGGCATTAGTCAACGTAATTTCACTCATTCGGTTCCTCCTCCGATATGTAACAACCCAAGTATACTATGGTGATTGGCAAATGAAAAGTGACAATGGCACAGAACTTTTACCAGAAAGTTTTTCGTTACCATTCTCAGCGGATTATTAAACGGCATGAATACCTTTGTAAGAGATAAGCATGCCGTGGAGGGGTCGTGAATTTGTATGAGCTACTTCTTCCGATTCTTCTTAGGTAATCCCGGTTCCTCAAAGACCATAGAACCACCCTGTTCTTCACTATCCGTTTCACCACTGTCTACTTTTTTGTTTGGATCAGGCTTGAACTCAACATGTTCTGCAACTATCACATACCGTTCTTTTTGATTCTCCTCTTCATCCTGCCACCGTTCCTGTCGCAATCTACCCACTACTCGGACTCCACGCCCCTTTTTTAGGTACTTATTGCAGGTTTCAGCAAGCCCGCCCCAAGCATCCACGGTCACAAAAGCAACTTCACTCATCAGCTCTTTTTCTGAGTTTCGGTAGTATCGATTTGATGCAATACCAAAACGACAGAGATTTGAACCTGTTGGAATAGTTTTTAATTCCGGATTTTGTGTGAGGTGTCCTTCAATGAGAACTGAGTTTAGATCGTTCATAGTTACTCCTTTACCACGTGTAGAACACGCTGGTATTAGAATTACTGGTGCAAGCTCCT
>CAZTUL010000010.1:0-45349 GCA_964616275.1 uncultured Spirochaetaceae bacterium
TGTGGAATCGAATGCTGATCGAAGTTGACTCATGAAGGTGAGAGGACCACCTAGATACACCACTTTACCTTGGATTGGACGACCTTGTGCTAATCCGGCAATCGTCTGATTCACAACAGCCTGAAAAATACTTGCAGCAATATCGCTTTTTCTTGCACCTTGATTCAGTAATGGTTGGATATCTGATTTCGCAAATACTCCACAGCGTGATGCCACGGTATACGTTTTTTCAGCTTGTGCTGCCTCTTGATCCATCTGGTCGGCAGTAATTTGTAACAGGGAGGCCATCTGGTCAATGAATGCCCCCGTGCCACCAGCACAAGAGCCGTTCATACGAACCTCCATACCTTGTGAGAGAAAGAGAATTTTGGCGTCCTCTCCACCGAGTTCAATGATTACGTCGGTAAAAGGAACCAGCCGTTTTGCGGCAACGCGCGTAGCATAGACTTCCTGTATAAAAGGAAGACTGCTTCGATCAGCCATACCCATTCCGGCGGAACCACTTATCATGAGCTTCGCTTCTTCACCTTTTAGCACTTCAGTTTGAATTCGTTCTAACAGTCGTGCGGTTTGTGCGGTAATTTGAGATAAATGTCGCTCATAATGTGAAAAGACTATATTATGGTTGTCATCCAGCACTACACATTTGATAGTGGTGGAGCCAACATCCAAGCCAATAACCAAATCACTATCCCCCTAAGACCTTCTGTCGATTCTAACCATGAAACCATACTTTGGCTAGATATATCGAGCAAGAACTCGTTACGCAGGAACTTCCCCGACTCGTTCAAACTGTGCCGCATACAGATGTGCATAAAATCCATTCTTAGCGAGTAATTCTGCATGCGTTCCCTGTTCAATAATATCACCTTGATCCATAACCAATATAAGGTCTGCGTTTTTAATAGTAGATAACCTGTGAGCGATGATAAAACTGGTACGCCCCTCCATGAGATGATCCATCGCCTCTTGAATCAGAGTCTCAGTTCGGGTATCTACTGAACTTGTCGCCTCATCAAGAATGAGGATACTTGGATTCGCGAGAATGGCACGAGCTATGGTAATCAGTTGTCTCTGTCCCTGGGAAATATTGGAGGACTCTTCATTTACCACCATGTCGTACCCATCGGGAAGGGTATGAATGAAGTGGTCAATCCTTGCTGCCTGTGCAGCCGATTCCACTTCTGTATCATGTGCTGCAAGCCGGCCGTATCGGATGTTTTCTCGAATAGTTCCATTGAAAAGCCAGGCATCCTGCAGAACCATCCCAAAATGAGAACGGAGATCATCGCGTTCAAGGTGAGCAATGTTTTGTCCATCGATGGAAATAGTTCCACCGTCCAGTTGATAGAATCGCATAAGGAGTTTAACCATGGTTGTTTTGCCAGCTCCTGTCGGACCGACAATAGCAACTTTCATGCCTGGTTCGATTTCTGCACTGAAATCCCGTATAACCGGATTATCCTTTTCATACCCAAATTGTACGTGATCGAATACAACGGAACCGTTCAGTCTTCCAAGCGTACAGACACTGCTATCGTCTGACTCTTCCTCTTCATCGAGAAATTCAAATACACGTTCAGCTGCCGCTGCGGTCGATTGGAGCATGTTAGTAACTTGGGCGACTTGAGCTATGGGTTGTGTGAAGTTTCTAATATATTGAATAAATGCCTGAATATCGCCAACTGCGATAGTTCCGCGAATTGCGAGGGTTGTGCCGAGTAGGGCAATTGCCACATATCCGAGGTCCCCGAGGCCATGCATGACAGGCATCATGAGCCCACTGAGGAATTGTGATTTCCATGCAGATTCATAGAGTTTTTCATTCGTTTCATCGAAGATATCTATTACCTGTTGTTCGGCACAAAAGGCCTTTACTACGATATGCCCGGAGTATATTTCCTCTATATGTCCGTTGATATGACCAAGGGACTGTTGTTGGGCAATAAAGTGTTTTTGACTAATCTTCACCACACGCGAAATAAACAACATGGCCAAAGGAAGTATGACAAGTGAAACGATGGTCATAAGCCAACTAATCGAGAACATCATAATGAGAACACCTACCATGGTCGCAGCAGCGGTAAGGACTTGGATTAACCCTTGGTTGAGATTTTGGCTCAGTGTGTCTATATCATTCGTTACGCGTGATAATATCTCTCCATGAGTTGTTCGATCAAAGCTCTTCATAGGCATGCGATGAATTTTATTTGTAACTTCGGTACGAAGGTCCTTGGAGATTCGTTGTGTAATAGTACTCATCACAAATCCCTGGATGAAGATAAAAAGAGAACTTACTAGATAGAGAAGTGCGAGGGTAGTAAGGATTGAGATAACACGAGAAAAATCAATACCCTCTTCGCCTGAGAGTCTTCCAGTGATTCCCTCAAAAATCGCAGTAGTCGCTGTACCTAAAATTTTTGGGCCTAAAATGGTGAAAATAGTTCCCACGAGAGCACAGCTAAGTACCAGGATGATAGGGATTGCATACGGTCTAAGACGAAGTCCCAATCGCTTTGCAGCTTGAGAAAAATTCTTTGCTTTCTCTCCAGGCATTGGTATACCGTGACGACCTCCTGGTCTCCCTACGGGAGGTCGAAGGGTAGAGGTTGTTGGCTTTTCCTGAGGTCTATTACTCATATTGTTCAATCTCCTCAGTGGAAAGTTGTGATTGTGCAATCTGGCGATACACAGTGCACTGCTTCATAAGTTCCTTATGAGTACCTGTTCCTACAAGACGGCCTTCATCTAGAACGAGAATAGAGTCAGCATGAAGAATACTGCTGATCCGTTGAGCAACGATAAGAATTGTTGTGTGTTCAAGCTGTGTATGAAGTTCGTTTCTCAATGACAGTTCAGTACGATAATCCAGAGCTGAGAAACTATCATCAAACAGGAGAATCTGAGGCCTTGATGCAATGGCACGGGCAATGGAGAGTCGCTGTCGTTGTCCTCCCGAAACGTTTTGTCCCCCCTGAGAGATCACTGCGTTATACTGATCAGGTTTTTCAGTAATGAACTCATGTGCTTGTGCAATTTTGGCTGCATGTACTATCTCTTCCTCAGTGAGCGATTCATTACCGAATGCAATATTTGATGTTATACTCCCACTGAAGAGTCGACCTTGTTGCGGCACATATCCAATACACTGCCGAAGATCCTGAAGAGAGATTGTCCGAATATCTACTCCATCAATTTCCACCGATCCGCTCGTAGCTTCATGAAAGCGGGGAATGAGATTGAGGAGAGTGGATTTCCCACTTCCAGTACTTCCGATAATCGCCGTAGTAGTTCCGGGAGATGCTTCAAAAGAGATATCGGAAAGGGCTTTAGTGCTCGCTCCAGGAAAGGTGAATCCCACATTCCTAAAGCTAATATGACCCCCAATTGGTTTGTTCATACCTGTAGAATAATCCGGTTCTTCAATACTCACGGGTGTGTCAAGTATTTCACGAATTCTGCTTGCAGAGACGGCAGCTCTGGGGAGCATGATGGTGAGCATGGTAATCATGAGAAAGGACATGATAATGAGCATGGCATACTGAATGAAAGCCATCATGTCTCCTACCTGCATGGTTCCAGATTGAATATGTAAACCTCCCCGCCACACAATAAGAATGGTAGTGAGATTCATAATGAGCATCATAAGCGGCATCATCGCCGACATAGACCGGTTTACAAAAAGCGTGGTCTTCGTGAGGTTTTCATTCGCAACGGCAAATCGTTTTTGCTCGTGTGCTTGTGTCGTAAAAGCACGAATGACAGGAATTCCCGTCAGCGTCTCTCTTACAACCCGGTTAACCTCGTCCAGCAGAATTTGTAGTTGTTTGAAACGAGGCATCACCAGTGAAAACATAGTAATGACCACGGTACTGATTGCGAGTATTGCCAGCCCTATAGTCCAAGACATGGAGCTATTGGTGCTGAGCACTCTAAAAAGACCTCCAAGAGCCATAAGCGGTGCAAAAATGACTACTCTCAGTATCATTACAAAGGATTGCTGGATCTGCTGAATATCATTTGTACTTCGCGTAACGAGCGAAGCTGTAGAAAACGTGTCCATCTCTTTTTGGCCGAATGAGACTACTTTTCTGAAAACGTCGGAACGTAATTGCTTTCCAAGATTGGCTGCAGTCCGTGATGCAAAGAAGGCAACTAAGATTGAAGCGATTACACTGAGTGTGGAAATGCCTATCATGTACAATCCTGTGGTAGCAATGTAATGCATCTGCTGTGTGTTCAGGTCAACTCCGAGTAATTCGTAATCGGCTCTGATGCGAGCTAATGCAGCTTGTCGAAGGATACTCTCTGGAGCTGTAGAGGCAGCTAATTCACCAAGACTAAATTGAGCGAGCGGTTGAAGAAGGAGGATTTCCAGCTCTGATGACGGCTGTTCGAGAATGAATGCGGGAAAACGATAGGCCTGTTTATTGTAACGATAAGCTTCACGCAATACGGTTGTTGCTGAATCATCGAGTGAACGTGAAATTTCGTCCATGAGTTGTTCACTTATGACGGAGGGTATAGTGGAATCAATTCCTCCCTGCTGAATGCCGACATTTACAATGTTTGCGGTGTAAAAGGGGAGTGTAAGATCGGCTATAACCTTAAAAATAAGCAGAACAAGCACAAGAATAAGGGATTTCCACGATTTCTTGAGATAGCGTACAATTATGAGCATGGATGTTCATCCCCTTGTGTGATTCGAGCAAGATTATCTCGGATGCGTGATGCAAGTAGAGAGAACTGTTCATGGTCTTCAGGGGTGAACCCATTGAACGTCTCACGTTCAATCTGTTCAAATCGGGCAGTGGCTTCCGTAAGTATATCTGCACCTTCCTGAGTGATATGAATCCGAGTCACACGGCCATCGCGGGGATCCTTAATTTTTGTGAGAAAGCCTGCCTTTACAAGCCGTTCTACCATGACGGTGAGGGTTGATTGTTTAATATAGAGTCTATTTGCCAGATCAGATTGGCGAAGCCCCTCGGTATGAGCTGCAATTACAAGGAGATGATACTGACTTGGATGTATGCCCAAATCTCCAAGTAGTGCATGGCTGCGTACTACTCGGAGTCTGGTAATCTGCATGAGAAGGGGCATGCTCGGACATTCTGGTGGTAAGGTGACTGGGGTCATTGAAATCCTCACTTAGTTAGGTAGCTAAGTAATAATAGAAAGCAATGAGTAGGTCAATAGGTCCACCTCATGTTCCAGCATATTGTGTTCTTGTTATGTGATACCGATTGTATATGGGGAAAGTCAACTTGCACATTCCCGCTTAGGGTTGATAGTTCCTGAGTATGAGTCCTTCACACCCGCTGCAGCCACTGGACTCAGCAGTACGAGCAGCAGGCAAAGTAGTATGCTGATTCGTCTCATGTATTATCTCCATGAAATCGCTGATCCCAATCACGTTCTTTATCGAAGATCTCTTCTTCCATGCCCTCTACTTTTCTTTTCAATCGGTCAAAAGTTGCACGCAAATCTTCTCGGGTTCGACTGAAGCCCTCTTTTGCATGATCATGTTCTTCTGATTCTTCATAGTAGGTTCCATATCCCGGTTCGAGTGGCATAAAGAGTGCCACAAGAGCATAGATGATTATTCCGGGGAATATACCAGTCACTACAATGGAGACTGCCACAATGAGTCGCAATAAATCGACAGGGAGATCCCTCCATTCAGCAAATCCTTGGCATACGCCAAATATCTTTCCCCTTCGGGATCTATATAATCGTTTGGTTGCCATATCCATCCTTCCTATTCCTTATTGTTTGTGTGTCTGTTGCGAAGAATAATTTCCAAATTCTCAATTCGCTTTGCCAGATCCATAATTCCCTCTTCAAGTTCGCGGTCACTTTTTCGCCGCTCTGTGTCTTGAGAGTCCCTATCTCCCCGTTTCCGTTCCTTTGCACGTATACTCGTCTTAATTACCCATGCAGCGAACAGAAATGGAACTACAATTGCTACAACTGAAATCAATGTCTCGCTCATCATCATTACCTTCTCTTCGAACAAGTCCAGTTACTGGGTTTTTCTTTTTTTGCGTAACTGCTCAAGTTCCGCCTCTATCTCATCTAAAGCCTCAAAGTCAGCAAATTTTGACTCTAAATCGGGTTTTGGACGACTCATATGTGCTTGAGCTTCCATACGATCCACCTGTTGCTCCATGTGATCAAATTTAGAGAATGCAGCATCATCACTTGCTTTCCGCAATGTGTCGTTAGCAACTTGTTCTTCACGTGCTCGAGCAGCACGTTCCACGATGGTTTGATGTTTCTGTCTAAGACTGAGGAGCTTATCCTCAAGTTTGCCGATATCGGCTTTACTCTGAGCAATCATGTCATCGTATCGAGCGGCATCCTCTTCTTTACTATCGTAGTCAGATTGTGCTCGACGTTTTTCAACAAGAGCCTCTCGTGCGAGATCATCTCTGCCTCGTGAGATTGCCATTTCTGCTCGACTCTTCCAGCGTTCAATGAGGTTTGCAAGTTCCCTTTGTTCTCGTTCAATTTTTGTTCGTGTGGCAATCTTGGCAGCACAGGAGCTCTTGAGTTCGATAAGGGTGTCTTCCATTTCCTGCATCATAAGTTTAATCATCTTCTCCGGATCTTCTGCTTTGTCGAGAAGGGAGTTGATATTGGCATTTACTATGTCCATGAATCTTGAAAAAATTCCCATAGTGTAATCCTCCATAACAGTAGTATTCGAGCACTCTCGTACTCTCTATTACCTGTACTGCAAAAATCATGCCAACATGATAATTGAATCACAATTTCTCGACACAATCCCTTGTAACTGCATTATTCACATGATGTACGCCATATTGTACTACATGTGTTATAAAATGTGAATGAAACAGTGTTGGTAAAATTAACCAATATGTGGTAGAATCCACCTATGAGTGAAGAACGCTTAGGGTATTCACAAGCACCTCTTGGAGAGTCTGAAGTATTTCTCAACTTTCAACAGGCATTGAGTCGGGCAGCAACAGTTAATCGAAGTGTTTTAATTGTAGGAGAACGGGGAAGTGGAAAAGAAATTGCTGCAACTCGCCTCCATTATTTGAGTCCACGGTGGCAACAGAGTCTAGTTACCGTGAACTGTGCAGCTCTTCCTCCCTCACTCATTGAAACAGAACTTTTTGGATACGAAGCCGGAGCCTTTACGGGTGCAACCAAAACCAGAAAAGGGCGGTTCGAGGAGGCGGAAGGGGGAACTCTCTTTCTTGATGAAATAGGGCTTATTCCTCTCGAAGTTCAAGAGAAAATTCTTAGAGTCGTGGAATATGGAACCTTTGAGCGGGTAGGTTCATCAAAGACTCATGAAGCCGATGTTCGAATTGTGGGAGCGACGAATGCCGACCTCCCTACACTGTGTGAAGAGGGGAAGTTTAAAGAAGACCTCCTTGACCGATTATCGTTCGAGGTATTGTTTCTTCCTCCACTACGCGAACGCAAGGAAGATATTCTTCTTCTTGCAGAATATTTTTCTGCCAAGATGGCATTGGAATGTGGCCGATCAGATTTACCTGAGTTAAGCGATCAGGTTAAAAAGCAACTACGTGATTATCCGTGGCCAGGTAATGTGCGAGAATTAAAAAATGTAGTTGAGCGTGCGGTATATCGGTCAAATGGGAAAGAAATTACGACGGTGCAGATTAACCCGTTTGAGAATCCTTTTGCCCCTATCTCATCTACAATACAAGTTTCGGATGCACGGGATACCGCCTCGCCGAACCTCATTTCAGAATCAATCGCACTTAATACGTACGATAAAGCAAAACGTGAATTAGATATATCGTTTTTACGAGGTGCTCTCACAGAGGCTGATGGAAATCAGAAGGAGGCAGCTAAACTCCTCTCTCTCACCTATGATCAGTTTCGCGGACTATATAGGAAATACAAAGACCAGCTGGAGGGTACCTCTCCATAAAAAAAGGCCGCCATGAGATGATGGCGACCTTAAGGAGGAAGTAGGTGAATATTATCTGCTTTCGGGTTTCATGACGAATGCAGCTATGAGGTACAATGCTCCAATTGGGAAGAACCCACTTGCAATAAAAGAAATAAAGGCAGCAAGTCGAAGCGGCCATGCGGGTATGCCCAACCAGTCGGCAAAACCTTGACAGACGCCAAAGATAATGCCATCGCGGGATCTTCTTAATCCACAGTTTCTGGGTTTTGCATCGGAGAACCCCTCCCTATACCCAGTTCTATATTCATGTTCTTTATAACGGTTATAATCGCGAGTGTAGTAAGAATCCACGTCAACTCTCCTTTTTCTTGTTCTTTTTTGCTTTCATGCTTGCAAGTTCAGCTTCAATTGCTTCATCACGTTCCATCTCAGAGAATTGCTTTTCTGCCGATTGAGCAGCACCGGAGAAACCAGCCATTTCAGCATCGGCCTCCATTCTCTCAATACGTTCTTCTAAGTTTGCAAACTTTCTATAGGTGCCTTCAGCGTCGATTTGGCGTAATGTTTCAATTACCTTTTTCTTTTCTTTTGCGTGATAGGCACGTTGAATGAGCATACGTTGTTTATCCCGGACCTCTTCGCGTTTTCCTTCGAGCTTGGTAATCTGCTCCTGCATGGAGTCGACTATCGATTGCATTTGAAGTAATTCCTCTTCAAGTGCAGCTAAACGACGGACAATTCGATTCTTTTCGGTAAGTGCTTCTCTGGCAAGATCATCTCGGTCTTTATCTACCGCCATTTTTGCACGTTCTTCCCACCGGTTCAGTAATTTTTTGGTTTGGCGAATCTCTTCCTCAATAACAGTCTTGTTTGCCATTCGTTCTGCAGTTGCGCTCTTAGCTTCAACAAGTGTTTCTTCCATTTCCTGAAGCATATAGCGAATCATTTTCTCTGGATCTTCAAACGTATCGAGTTTCGCGTGAACTTGTGCGTTTACGATGTCTTTAAGTCTTTTGAAGGTTTTCATACAGTCTCCTTTGGTATCGGTGCTTTGTAAGATGCACCGTATTTTTTTAATCTCAACAACCTCCATGCAAACTTCATGCCAACTTTTTATAGAACCCTCCCTATTATACAAAATTTGCAGTTTTTTCTATGAGGAAGAAGATATTTGAGATGTCTCTTACATACATTGGATTAGTCATTTTAAGGCGAATGGTTTTTTTCACCATTGCCTGTGGGCCGTTTAACCGATAGAATGCCGATATGGCTACACTATTTATGGTGGCGACACCAATCGGTAATTTGAATGATATTACCCTACGAGCATTAGAGACGTTACGCGAGGTTGACATAATTGCATGCGAAGATACCCGACACTCGCAGCGTCTTTTAAACCATTTTTCAATCCAGAAAAGACTTATCGCATGTCATGCACATAATGAACAATCTTCTGCCTCAGGTATTGTGAAATTACTCACTGAAGGAAACTCAGTTGCCTTTATTTCAGATGCAGGTACTCCCGGAATAAGTGATCCTGGTGCACGTGTAGTCCAGGCGGTACGTAATGCTGGCTTTCCTGTGGTTCCTATTCCAGGAGCTTCAGCCGTGGCAGCAATTGTCTCTGTGAGTGGTTTCACAGGGAAAAACTTCACATTTGAGGGGTTTTTAAGTCCAAAATCGGGTCGAAGAAGAACCCGATTAACACAACTATTACAGCGAAATGAGGCCTTCATTCTCTACGAATCGCCTTTTCGGGTAGTAAAACTTTTAGCAGACTTGGCTCAACTTGCTCCAGACCGACGGGTTCTCATTGGTCGTGAATTAACGAAAACATTCGAAGAGCTGTTGGAGGGTAGTGCGAAGGAAATCTTTGAAGCGTTCTCACAACGTGCTTCTATCAAGGGTGAATTTGCTCTGTGTATCTCTCCTCAGGAGACTCAAACCTCTGAACAGGACGACGAGGAAGCTCCATGATTACGATTCGTAAGCTCTCTTCTCTTGAGACGGGAACCATGGTGCGAAAATCTGTTCGACTTTTGGAGTCGGCACTAAAAATGGTACGTAGTGGGAAGTCTTTTGATTCTCAATATTTTTCCACAGTTTGTCGGTTGCTCGCTTTAAGCTCCTTTAAACCACTCTCTCAACCTACTCGAAAAAATTGTGAATCAGTTGCAGTTTTGTTTGAAGATTCCTCGAAAGATCATAACTCTCTTGTATGGCCACTCTCTGATCTTGTTCATCGATTACACACCGATTTACATATTGATAGAGCTGATTGGGATTTTACTCAAAGCAATTCGGATAGGTTGGATAGCGAAGTACGGTCGGTATATCCCGTTACCGTAGTGCTTGATCGCCTTCGTTCACCATTTAATGTAGGGTCAATCTTTAGAACATCGGAATCATTTGGTGTTGAATCAATTATACTTGTTGAACCATCGGCATCGCCAACACATCCGAGAGCTCAGCGCAGCGGGAGGGGATGTACCGATAGTATTCCGTGGAAAACTCTTTTACCCACAGAGATTGCCCCACTGTGCAGTAATCAACCAGTTTTTGCACTGGAGTTAGGAGGATCCTCCTGTAACGAATTTTCATTTCCGAAGGAAGGGGTAGTGGTTCTTGGTTCTGAAGAGCTGGGGGTAAGTCCAGAAATGTTAGCATTGGCCGATGCCTCGTTAGGACGTGTGAGTATTCCCCTTATGGGGAGCAAAGGGTCACTGAATGTTTCTGTTGCTTTTGGTATACTCATGTATCTGTGGAGTTCCCAGATAGCTAACACCCAGTAATAAAGAAGTTAGAGAGAAAGAAGCCATGAAGTTAATTGGTGCAAAACGTTTGAGCGTTGAAGAAAACTACATTCGTATGACCGAAACTCCTGTTTCAAAGTTAATTACCACACTGTCGGTACCAACTATCATCTCTATGCTGGTAACAACGTTCTACCATATGGCAGACACGGTTTTTGTGAGTAGATTAGGAACTCAGGCAAGTGGAGCAGTAGGAATTGTGTTCGCTCTTATGTCGATTATTCAAGCTATTGGTATGACTCTTGGACTTGGTTCAGGTAATTTTGTAGCCAGATTGCTCGGTGCACGTGAAAACGATAAAGCAAATCAAGTGCTCTCGACCTCTTTCTTTACAGCGATCGGGGTTGGAACACTTTTACTGGTATTCGGGATCTCTTTTCTCTCTCCTTTCATGCGACTGCTTGGTTCAACCGAAACGATTCTCCCATACGCAAAGGACTATGGCGGCATCATCCTGTTTGGAGCGCCTATTATGGCTGCCTCATTTGTCATGAACACAAATCTCAGGTCGGAAGGGAATGCCAGTCTTGGCATGCGTGGAATAGTAATCGGCTCGCTTTTAAACGTTATTTTAGATCCCATCCTTATTTTCGCCTTAGGAATGGGAATTCGAGGGGCGGCAGTAGCTACAGTAGTCAGCCAACTTGTCTCTTTTATAATTCTACTCTCATTCTTTCTCAGAAAGCAAAGCACCCTTAAACTCAGCATTTCCTGCTTCAGGATGAAACGATGGATTTTTAAAGAGGTTTTTACCACGGGGATGCCGGCTTTCTATCGCCAGGGAATGGCGAGTATTTCTATGATAATTCTCAATAATGTAGCTGCCCCATTTGGAGATTCAGCTTTGGCCGCGATGACTATTGTTACGCGAACCATGCAATTTCTTGGATCTGCCCTCATCGGTTTTGGACAGGGGTTTCAACCCGTTGCGGGATTCAACTGGGGGGCAAAACGGATAGACAGAATGAGAGAGGCTTTCAAATTCTCCGTCACTACTGGTGTTATTGGGTTTTTACTATTGGGCTCACTTGGGTTTATATTCGCACCGACTATTATGCGTTTCTTCATAAAGACCGATCCTGCCGTTGTTGAAATTGGTGCATTTGCCATGAGGATGCAATGCCTGGTGATGCCTCTTCAAGCGGCGAATATCATGGTTGCTATGATGTTTCAATCTATTGGAAAGGCAAAGGCTGCTTCGGTGACAGCCCTCTCGAGACAGGGTATATTTTTTATTCCTCTCGTGCTCATCCTTCCACAATTTCTTGGATTGCGTGGGATGCAAATCAGTCAGCCAGTGTCGGATGTATTCACTTTCCTTCTATCGCTAGTTCTCTTGAGAAGATTCTGGAAAGAAATTGAGCACAACTCGTAGATCAGTTTTGAGGTCGTGATATTTCAAATAAGTCCCGCAACCGATCTTCAATAACTCGATTGAGTGTATCTACAGGAAAATTCCCCTTCTGATTTCTTGATCCCGATGGTCGGTCTGTGAGAACCTGCATTCCCTCATCGATAGTCTGTACCGGATAGATATGGAAGGTCTTGTGCTCAATGGCTTCAATGATTTCATAGGGAAGGATGAGGCTCTTGATATTTTGCACAGGAATAATAACCCCGGGATGGTTCTTCAATCCTAATCGTTTGCAAACCGTATAGAATCCGGTGATTTTTTCATTTATACCGCCTACTGGTTGTAACTCACCCATTTGGTTTACCGATCCAGTCACGGCAATATTTTGTTTGATGGGGATATCGCCAATAGCCGATAAAAGTGCATACAGTTCACTCGAAGAGGCCGAGTCTCCGTCAATTTCAGCATACGATTGCTCAAAACAGATACCAGAGTAGATGGAGAGAGGAAAATTTCGTGCGTATTTTTTACGAAGGTATCCTTCGAGGATGAGCAATCCCTTGTCGTGAATTTCGCCGGAAAGACCTGCTTCATGTTCAATATTCACGATTCCTTCATTCCCTGGAGCTACAGTTGCACTAATTACAGTAGGAGTTCCGAATGATGCAGGGCCTCGATCAAGTACTGCTAATCCGTTGACGACCCCTGTTTTATACCCATCGAGCGAAATAATCATTTCACCTGAAGCAATTTCATCTAAAATACGGTTCTCAGTTACACTGGCAACGTAATCTCGTTCATGTATGGCTCTGAGTACTGCATGCTCATCAATGTATGTGTTGGAGGAGGATTGCGCCCAATAATGAGCTTCACGAAGAAGATCTGCAAGGAGCGAAAGTTGCGTTGTCAACTCATCACGGGATTCTGCAGCAAGGGAACTGAATCGCAATAGTTCGGTAATGGCTGTGGACTCAACTGGGAGCAGTTGTTCTTCCCTGGCAACCCGCTGAATAAAACCGATACATCCAGCAATATTCTCTTGAGTCGCCGGCATGGTGTAATCAAATTCTGCCGAGACTTTGAAAAGTTTTAGAAAATCGGGATCATGCTCACAAAATGATTCATAGGAATCTTCACTGCCTACAAGGATGACCTTGAGCAGTAACGGAACGGGTTCGGGCCGAATTCCTGAGAAATGACTGGTAGTATGTGATGTGTTCTGAATCACTAACGTAGAGGTGGTGAGGAATCTCTTAAATGCCTCCCACAATCCCTCAACAGTGAGCATTTCCTCTGCGCTAATGACAATATAACCTCCAGCAGCACGAAGAAGAGATCCCGCATGAATCGAAAGGAAGGGTAGATAGCGTTCATCACGCACGTCAATCGGGGTATCAAGAGAGCCAAAGAGGTTTGTAAAGGTTGGATGTGTTTCAAAGACTAACGGTCTTTCTTCTGTCTGTTTATGGTCTACAAGGAGATGTACGCTATAACGATTAAAGAAGTTCCCATTGGGAATTTCCTGTGAGTCTTCTGCATGGAAGAGATAGGCATGTTCAGCCAGATCTCGTCCGATTGACCCTAGGTGAATCTGGATGAGGGGATCTGTGAATTGTACCCGTATAGGTGCAAGAAGACGATCAGAAAGCGATAACAGGTTAGCAGCGTCCCACTGAAATCCATCCTTATGTTTCCGTGTGATTTCCTGTTTTAGGTCAACAATGAATTTCTGCATCGCGAGGGTAAAAGCTTTGCCATCGCCTGGTGAGAATGTGATTGCAATAGGGGCATCGGGATGGCGGAAATTATGAACAAATGCAATGTCGCGTAATTGCGTAATATCGCTCATATAGGGTTTGGTTGCTAGTCGTATAGCACTGGATCGGCCTGTACCGGGATCTCCGCTCACAAAGATGTTGTACCCTTTACTCGGAATTGCCAGCCCCATTTCCAGAGCTCTCATAGCTCGGGGTTGTCCGATTATGGTTGGTTGTTCGGATATTGGTCCTACCATTTTCATGAGTGAGCTGTCGTACGTGAACTTAGCTTCATCTGCCGTGAGCTCACGGCGTGTGAACCGTAAATCTGCCATGAGGCTCACTATAGGTGGTGGAATAATTGATGTCAACTCTCTATAATGTTCGTATGAAGATTGAAGTACTTACAGAATATATACGTACACGGTTACGTCTCGATGATTTTTTGGATTCAGACGTTTCTATGAACGGACTGCAAGTGGGTAGACCTGATAAAGAAGTCCATAAGATTGTGTGTGCAGTTGATGCCTCACTCGCTACGTTTCAGAAAGCAGCTGAGTTAGGTGCCGATGCAGTATTTGTTCATCATGGTCTTTTCTGGGGAAAACCATTGGCAATCACCTCTATGCACTATGAGCGAATTGCCTTACTTGTTAATCATGATATCGCATTGCTTGCAGCCCACCTTCCACTTGATGCCCACTCTGAATTAGGTAATAATTCCACTATGGCAAAAAAGTTACATCTGAGTCAGATTGAATCTTTTGGGAAGTATCATGGATCGTACATTGGATTCAGGGGAGTACTTCCAAAACCTGTAACTGCAGATGAAATTGCTGATACTCTCGGTTTTTCAGTTGAGACCGGGCTCCATATTCTTCCATTTGGCAAGAAACTGATTGAGACTGTTGGTATAATTTCTGGCGGGGCTCCCTATGAAGTTCAAGAAGCTATAGAATTGGGGTTAGATGCCTACATTACCGGAGAGACTTCGCATACCATGTTCGCTACCTGTAAAGAGTCAGGAATTACCATGATCAGTGGTGGTCACTATGCAACTGAGGTCTTTGGTGTTCAACAGATGGCAAAGTGTTTTATAGAAGAATTACAACTGGAAGCCTCTTTCGTTGCACTTCCGACGGCTCTGTAGTAGGATGAATCCCACCATGAAGCGGTTTCAAAAATTTCACGGTACACCCTTTATCCTCTCAATCTTCCTAATTATTGCAGATCAGGTTACTAAAGCATGGGTTGTTGCAACAATTCCTCAAGGAACTGTTCGCTACTCATTTTTGTCTGATTTTCTATGGATTTGTCACGTAAGAAATTCTGCTGTTGGATTCAGTCTAGGTGATAGCCTGCCAGTAATTGCAAAACAGATTCTGTTTATTGTAGTTCCTCTTCTCCTTATGGGTGTATTGGTAGTTTTTCTTATTCGATCCAAAGAATTGTGTACTTTTCAGCGTTGGATGCTCGCAGGTATTGTCGGCGGTGGATTGGGGAATCTGGTGGATCGAATTTTCAGGCCCGAGTGGGTTGTTGATTTTGTGAGTGTGAGAGTGTATGGATTTCTTGGGTTTGAACGGTGGCCGACATTTAATGTTGCCGATGCCTCGATTGTGGTAACCGGTATATTACTCATGATACATTTACTCTTTTTTGATTCCCGCCTCCACCGAAAAACCACCGAAACTCCCAAGGAGGTTTCACATGAATAAGAAAATCAACACAGTGTTGTTTGTTCTTGCAGCAACTGTTGTGAATATTATAGTCATGGGAATACTTTTTACCATCTGTATCGTACTTATTTCTATCTTTGCCGACCCAGAGAGTTCGCTGTTCCCACTATGGTTTGGCCTTACGTTCATCGTGTCGATTGGGGGGAGTTTTTATCTTTATTCCCTTTTACTGAGAAAGGTGACCAATACATATGATATTGAGAAATATTTAGATCCAATTTTCTTTAAAAAACGGTCTAGAGGACCAAATCGGGAGTAACAGGTATGGTGAATACACAGGTGCAGCCGGTTGAGCAGATTCCCGATTCATCGTGGTTTCCTTTTTCGGACGAACCGGTGATTCAGGGTCTTTGGTACGTGCCCCGAATTTCGTGCCCCTCATTTCTTTTTCCAGAAGATACTCCAGACGGGAAATGGCACCTGTTTGCTCATTCATGGCTGGGTATTCAACACTACATTTCCGATAGTGGAATTATGTGGGAACCTCGAGGCTTGCTTCAGGTAAGAGGCAAATACCCCTATATTTTTAAAGCGAAAGGAGCCTTTCATGTCGTCTACGAACGCCATGGACGACCTATCCCATTCATTGAAAAACTTACGAAGCGGATGAGAAAAGCACATGTGGTCGGATCCCATATTGAGATGCGTACCTCAAACGATCTCACTGTATGGAGCGAACCACGTGTTGTCCTCAAAGCAAAAGATATTCCTTCAGCGGGGGATTATCTGAAGAAGCCAATCCTGAGTCACCCGCAGGTTCTTAGTGTTGAGGGAGGGTACCGATTATATATTGGATCATCTAAGGTTGGAAAGAATCCCTCTTCGGCACGGTATGTTTGTTCAGCCTTTTCAGAAACGGTGGATGGAACCTATCTTGCCGAATCGCATATGCCTCTGGTAGAACCGGTACCTAATGATCCATGGAGAAATCTGGCTGTAGGGCGAATGAGTATATATAAGGGAGTTGAAACGTATGTTGCTCTTCAGTCAGCTCGATACTGGAACGCCGAACGAAAGTGTCAGGCTTCTGCAATCGTATTGCTTACCAGTAGAGATGGTTTGCAGTGGCAGCGAGAACATACAAAGCCAATTCTCGTTCCTGCAGACCGAGGGTGGGCATCTGAGCATATTGTGAGTTGTGATATTCGCTATAAACAGGATGAAGCGTGTTGGTACGCCTATTTTTCTGCTAGTGGAGAGCGTTCATTCGGTTTGGTGAGAGAATCAATCGGTCTCCTTATAGGGAAAATTCCTGCTCTCAGGAAACCTGCCGATACAGCAGAAGACCTCTATATGCATGATTAACCTTCTTCAACGCCCACAGCGACAAAGGATTTATTGGTCTTTCGTGCAACTTTTAGCTCTCGTTTATTCTGTTTCCGCATTTGTGATTTGGTAAGCAGCTCTACCTGTTCCACCTGTCTTCCAGCAATAAATTGCATAATGGCCGATTCTGTCTCTTCTGATCCTGGAGCTGCAGGATAGGCAAGGTAACCATGTACGGTATGCTTACACTCCAAGTACTTAACTGGTGTATCAGCAGAACGTAAAGCTTCGGCATATAATTTCCCATCGTCCAACAAAGGATCGTTATCTGCCGTGATGATGAGTGTAGGCGGCAATCGGGAATGATCTTTAGATAGGAGTGGAGAGAAGTTTGGGTTGAGAATGTCTTTAGGCTCACTCTGGTAACTCTTGATAAAGAACTGCATCTCTCGACCGGTAAGAGTTGGGCTCTCTTTGAATTTATTGAATGATGAAGTTCGTAACCGTCCATCAGTAACCGGATAGATAAGTACTTGTCCTGCGATGTGAGGCCCTTTGCGATCACGAGAAAGTCTACTTACCACAGCTGCCAGATTTCCTCCTGCACTATCTCCCATGACGAAGATTCTTTCAGGATCGATTTTCCAGTAGCGAGCTCCCTGAGATGCCCAAATGAGTGTGTTGTAGCAATCTTCTACAGCTGTTGGGAACTTGTATTGTGGTGCAAGTCGGTAATCTACTGAGAGTACTGCTGCATTTGTTATTGATGCTATGCGAGCACAGATGAAACTATATAAATCCATGTTTCCCCAGACCCAGCCACCCCCATGGTAGAAGATAATGAGTGGACGAAGGCTAGTAAGTTGCTTAGGGATTTTGTCTCGTCTTTGAAAGAAATATCCAGTTACCATACCATCATCTACAGGGATAATGTATGTTGATGTTTCCACGTGTTTTGTCTGTTTCTTAAAAAGTCGTCGAGTAAGCCAGTTATTTGGTATAGACTGTTTATTTTTCTCAGCAATCTGCTCTTCAGTTAATTCCGAAACATCTGTTTCACCAAAGATTTTTTTTGATAGATGAATAATCCTCTGCAGTTTTTTTGAGATGGAAATTATTTGTTCTGGTCTATCCTGTTGTTCCATGGGTATACCTTTATTGTTCTTTGCAATGGCACCACTATATAACATTTGACCCCGGTTGTCATGCTAATTTTTATTGGGGAAAAGGAATGAGTACAAAAACAGGATCTCCTGAGACGCTTATTTCGCACGTTGTTTCGTAACTTTTATTTGATATACTTTGCTGCTCCATGGAGATAGGGAATTTTGTCAGTTCCCAGTGAAGATGCCGAGAACTTACTAGGGATTTTCCTTGTGCTGCAGCAGGGATAATAGAAAGCGGATTGTTTGGTATGGTTTTCAGTACTTTTGAATCACGAACCAGTATCATCTGTTCTCGTGCAGTTATCCATTGTTCAGGAGGGCCGTAAATTGAAAAGAGCGAATATAGATGTATGAGATGATCGAATCGGCCTTCTCCTCCCCCAACAAGTATATACGATGTAAATCCCTTTGATTTAATGTGCTGAAGCAATGCTTCAGTATCGGTGACATCTTTTTCTTCAGGAAGTTTTATGTGAGGAATATGGGCGAGCAGATCCAATGATGAGAGTGAATCGAAGTCCCCTATTGCTTCATGAACTGTGTACCCAAGGTGTATAGCTGTTTCAATACCGCTGTCTGCGGCACAAACGTAAGAACAGGAGGGAATCATGTTTCGATTAAACTGTTTACCAGGTCCGCATCCTCCGGTAAAAAGTAGTGCTGGTGAACTCATAACGGGATGGTACCATGTAAAAATGCCAGAGTCGATACATCAACTCCGGCATGAAAGTAGCTGACTGGGAAAAGATTAGAATTTGAATTTAGCTGAAACGCCGATAAGACTTCCTCGGAGTGCACTTTCTGAGAAGTAGTCTTCAATATTAGCAAAGAAATCCTCTAAATCATCTACAAAAAAGTTTGCTTCAACACCGACGCTGAACGTATCAAGGATATTAAAATCAACTCCTGTTCTTGCATTAAATCCAACCCCTTCAGTATACCCATCAACGGTTTCATTTTCAGAGATGAGTCCAAGGTAAGCGGGACCAACGCTCAAAAATGGTTCTACAAAACCAAATGGTAGTCTTGCAACAGCACTCACAATATACATCATCATGAAGTTTTCCATTGCCTCATCTGAAGCAAGAACTATTGCATCTGCTGAAGCTCCCAAGTAATCACTGAGAAAGAATTCCGCACGAATGCCTGGTGCATACGCGTCTGAATCGCCCGATTCAAAAGAATCTAGAAATCCATAATTAACAAACCCAATTGATCCCGTGCTAGCGGCTGCAAGCGACATTGTAGTTGCTATCAATAGAATCAAAACCATTGCCAGTGCTTTTTTGCGCATATGTGTCCTCCTAAAATTTTCAATACCTACGACAGTATTGTATGTGAACCTTTTTGATTTCACAACATAAAAAACACACTAACTGACAAAAGGTTATGACAAAAATGGAAAAAAGTAATGAATCGTGTTGTAATCAGAATTTTTTGTTGATAGGACATGCAGGAAGAAGGAAGGATTAAATTTTTATATCACCATATTGCATATTGCATTTGAATTAAATGAAGTAAAACTGTAGTATCATCAGCATGAAACGCATAATCCAGTACATTCCAGGAATATCCGGTGCCATCATTGTTGCACTTCTTGGAATATTTTTTAGTTCATTAATTCCTCAGGGGTACATAAGTGGAGGTGTATTTGCTCTGCTCATCGGCATGGCAGCTCATCCGATTGTGATTCGCTTCCCTCTAATGGGAAAGGGAATATCTTTTACTGGAAAACGATTACTAAAAATTGCCATCATTGGAATGGGAGCATCGCTCAGTATCCAGCAGGTAGTCCAAGTGGGCGGCATTTCATTAGTTGTCATGTTCTTTACGCTTGCTACAGCATTTGGCGGTGGATATCTTGTAGGACGGCTTTTTGGTATCCCGTGGAGGCAATCTGGGCTTATTTCTGCAGGGACGGGTATCTGTGGAGGTTCCGCAATTGCTGCAATCGCACCAGTAATCAACGCGGATGCTAAAGATATTGCATATGCTCTCTCAGCAACATTTTTATTCGATATACTTATGGTGGTACTCTTTCCTCTCATGGGACGAGCTCTTCACATGAGTGACCTTGGTTTCGGACTTTGGACAGGAACTGCGGTAAATGATACCTCATCCGTAGTTGCTGCAGGGTATGCATTCTCTGAAGCTGCAGGAAATTTTGCAATCGTTGTCAAACTTACCCGTACCCTTTCTATTGTCCCCGCTGTGCTTATCTTCTCTCTAATCGAAGCGAGAGCAGCACGCAAAGAAAATACCACCGACGGTGCAAGATTCTCCTTTCGAGCAGTATTTCCCTGGTTCGTTCTTGCGTTTCTTGGAGTGGTGATCCTTCAGAGCTTTGGTGTTTTCTCCACCGAAACGTCTTCGCAGATTTCTCGAGTTGGAAAATTCTGTATGGTAATGGCACTTGGAGCTATCGGACTTAAAACAGATGCTCACCGTCTCATTCGATCCGGTTTAAAGCCGCTCCTTCTTGGTTTTATTGTGTCGGTTGCCGTTGTGGTTATTTCCTATGTAGTCCAGCTGAGTCTGCATCAAATCTAGCAAACTGAAAATGATGAATCTTGAAACGAATCCACTTGCGAAAAATACCTCATCAGGGTAACATCGTGAGGTAACATATCAGTTCACCTAAAGAGGAGGTTCGTATGAGCACAGTGAGATCGATATTGGATCAGAAGGGGAGTGAAATTGTCACCGTACTCCCAGCAGATACCTTGGCACAAGCCATTTTAAAACTTACCCAGCATCGTATTGGTGCAGTTTTGGTACTTGATGAAAGTGGCGCCATTAAGGGAATTCTCTCTGAGCGTGACGTTGTAAAACACCTCGCAGGACGTATTGAATTTTCAACCACTATCTCTGTTTCAGAAGTAATGACCAAGGGTGTAACCTACGTAAAGCCTCATCAGAGTCTCGATGAATGTCTGCAACTGATGACTACAGGACGGTTCAGACACTTGCCGGTTGTTGATAACGATGCTGTTGTCGGCATTATTTCAATTGGAGACGTAGTCAAGGCTGTTCTCGCAGACCGAGCATTCCAAATCGGTCAGCTTGAATACTACATAACCAACACATTCTAAACATCAATTAGCTCTATGTTGGAAACAATTTATTCTGTACTTCCCATATTAGCGTTATTCGTAATTGGGTATGTGCTAAAGAGAATACACTTCTTCACTCCTCACGCTGTTGGGGAGATGAAGAAGCTTGTCACGTATATTGCTCTCCCCATGCTTCTTTTTCAGGCGTTTGCCTCAATTGAAGTTGAGCCAAAGTACCTTATTCTGGTAGTTGTGGTCTTTTTCTCGTGTGTACTCATGGTAACACTAGGAAGACTTTTATCCCGTCCTGTTCGGATGAATACCCCCTATTTTGCCTTCATGATGGGTGGTTTTGAGATGGGAATGCTCGGATACGCCTTGTATTTGGGGCTGTATGGACAGGAGCACATTGGGAAATTTGCCTTAGCCGATTTAGGCCAAGTGCTCTTTGTCTATTTCATCCTTATGGTGCTGCTTATTCGTGAGGGTGGTGGAATAAGCACACCGAAAGCTTTATTGAAAAGATTCATTACAAGCCCAGCAATTATTGCAATTTTTAGCGGCCTTATTGTAAGTGGACTTAAAGATGTAGTAACACCCGGTCCATTCCTAAACAGTGTAGCAGAACTCATCGATATGCTCAGCGGGATTACGGTACCACTCATAGCAATCACAATCGGATTCGGAACCTCCTTCCACAAGGAAGGCCTTGCTATGTCTCTGAAGACTATTGTGGTGCGAAAAATCATTGCCCTGATAATCGTACTGATTCTCAATACTCTCGTGGTGGATCGCTTGCTTGGTATGGGTGCTATGTATCGATACGCCTTAATGGTAATGTTTATGCTTCCTGCACCGTTTGTAATTCCACTGTTTATGAGGAACGATGATAAAGCAAGTATGGACTATGTATCAAACACACTCTCTCTTGATACGGTAATATCCATTCTGCTTATTGTCATAGCGGCTATTGTATATACTTAATCCCCAAGTACAGAAAGCTCCATGAGCGACTCTTTGTCTGTAACAATAACGTGGCGACTATCTCTGAATGAAATCACCCCCGCTTCCTCAAGTTGCGTAAGCTTGCGACTCAAAGTTTCCCGTGCAATTCCTAGATAGTTAGCAAGTCCTTCACGACTGAGAGGAAGCAATATCTCAAAACCATTTTTGCCTTGCGTTCCATACGTCTCCATGAATTCCAGGAGCATAGAGGCAATTCGCATTTCAGCATTTCTCCCTCCCATGCTCTGTACAATCAGTTCCAAACGACGCATCCGCTGTGCCATAGCTTCTATAAGTTCCAGTGCAACAGTAGGATGCTCAGCAAGTAGTTGCATCAGTTGAGTTTTAGAAAGAATACACACATGTGTATCTTCCAAAGCTTGCACTGAGTAGGGAACTGCATCTTCGGTAAACAGGAATCGAGCACCAAAGTAATCATGTGTCGGGAAAATATAGAGGATCTGTTCTCGCCCATCTGCAGTTGTTTTAAAGGCTTTTGCACTTCCATGTTGAATGACCGTGAATCCAAGTGGACGCTCACCCTCACGGACTATGGTTTCCCCTTTCATATACGACTTGTGCTGCATCTCTGCAGTAATAGTAACTAAACTTTCATGATCTAGACTCGCAAAGAGTGGAACTTTGCTGAGACAGAGATCATTCAGACATGCACACGATATTGGGGTATTTTTCATTGCATCCTCCCTGACGAAGATACTAAAACATGCTGCTTAGGGCTACTTCTCATTCACATGCTGCCATTCCTCACAGATGTGATTTGAATCACAGTAATGTTTCTAGGCTTATGGTACACCGTGATGAGATAGGAGAATATTATGGATACTAGGGCTTATATAATCAAACATTACACTCCGTATGATGGAGATGAATCATTTTTAACCGAACCAACCGATCGAACAAAGACACTGTGGAAGAAGCTGTCAGCACTTCTTGCTGTTGAGCGAGACCGTGGAGGGATGTACGATATTGATAGCGAAACAATATCCACCATCACAAGCCATAATCCTGGGTATATAGATAAGAATCTAGAAACGATAGTCGGATTACAGACTGATGAACCGCTTAAGCGGGCTATCATGCCATTTGGGGGTATTCGATTAATCTACAAAGAACTCAATGCGTATGGGCGAAATGTTCCCAATCGTGTGCAGGATATTTTTACTTACAGGAAGACACACAATGATGGAGTTTTTGATGTCTACACCGATGAAATGAAACGGGCACGCCACAGTGGTGTAATTACCGGTCTACCAGACGCATATGGACGAGGTCGAATTATTGGAGATTATCGTCGTGTCCCCCTATACGGAACCAGTGTACTCATTGAGCAGAAGAAGCTTGCAAAAAGAAAAATGGGTGCCGACGTGATGAATGAGCACTTAATCCGTGAACGTGAAGAATTGAGTGAACAGATTCGTGCATTGGATGAACTTACCGAAATGGCAGCATCCTATGGTTTTGATATCTCAGGTCCTGCACACGACACGAAAGAGGCAATCCAGTGGCTCTACTTCGCATACCTCTCAGCGGTTAAGGAGCAGAACGGTGCAGCAATGAGCTTAGGAAGAGTCTCTACGTTTCTTGATATATATGCAGAAAAAGATTTACGTGAAGGTCGTTATTCAGAGATAGAAATTCAGGAAATGGTCGATCATTTTGTTATGAAATTACGAATTGTTCGATTCCTAAGAACTCCGGCATATGATGAATTATTCAGCGGTGATCCTACCTGGGTAACCGAGACAATAGGTGGCATAGCTCAAGACGGAAGGCACATGGTTACTAAAATGAGTTATCGATTTCTTCACACATTAACCAACCTAGGTCCAGCTCCCGAGCCAAATCTCACTATTCTTTGGAGCGACAGACTTCCCGAATCGTTTAAGAAATACTGTGCACAGATGTCGATTACAACCTCTTCTCTTCAATATGAGAGTGATGAACTTATGCGGCCCAAATACGGAGATGATTATGGTATTGCCTGTTGTGTTTCTGCAATGACTATTGGAAAACAAATGCAATTTTTCGGTGCTCGAGTAAATCTTGCTAAAGCTCTCCTCTATGCACTGAATGGGGGTAGAGATGAGATAGACGGTTCACAGGTAGGTCCTGAGCTTGCTCCTGTGGGAGATAGTTACCTTGATTACGACGAGGTGAGAAGAAAGTTTGATACCATGCTTGATTGGTTATCTAAACTTTATATGGATACACTCAATATTATTCACTATATGCACGATAAATACTGTTATGAACGAATCGAAATGGCACTACATGATGAAAAGATTTTGAGAACTATGGCAGGTGGAATCGCTGGGTTGAGCGTGGTTGCAGACAGCCTTTCAGCCATAAAACATGCAAAAGTTACCCCAGTACGCGATAATCGTGGACTTATAGTCGATTTTTCCATTGAAGGTGAATATCCAGCATATGGTAATAACATTAATTCTGTTGATTGTATTGCAGTGGATATTGTGGAATCATTTATCACTAAATTTAGAAGTCACTACAGTTATCGAGACAGCATCCCAACACTTTCGGTACTTACCATTACGAGTAATGTAGTGTATGGAAAGAAGACCGGTTCAACCCCAGATGGGAGAAAGTGTGGCGAACCATTTGCCCCTGGAGCAAATCCCATGCATGGACGAGATGCGAAAGGGTGTGTAGCAAGTATGAAGAGTGTGACTGCACTTCCGTATGATGATGCAGAAGATGGAATTTCCTACACTTTCAGCATAGTACCTGGAGCGTTGGGGAAGAGTATTCAGCAACAGACTCAGAATTTGGTAACCCTATTAGATGGATATTTCCTTGAAGAAGGTCACCATATCAATGTGAATGTGCTGGATCGAGAGCTTCTGCTTGACGCAATGGAACATCCAGAACAGTATCCGCAGCTTACCATCCGTGTTAGTGGGTATGCAGTAAACTTCATAAAGCTTACACGAGAACAACAACTGGATGTTATCAACAGGACCTTCCACGAATACCTTTAGGAGGCTATACATGGGAATTACCGGAAGAATTCATTCGCTTGAGACATTTGGTACCGTTGATGGACCAGGAGTCAGATATGTCATTTTTTTACAGGGATGTGCACTAAGATGTAAATATTGCCATAATCCAGACTCATGGAGTGTAACTTGTGGACGAACTATGGATTCGGAAGATTTGGTAGATGATATGCTCTCTTATTCATCCTTTATCCAATCCGGGGGAGTTACCATTAGTGGAGGGGAACCGCTTCTTCAACCAAAATTTACCAAGGATATTATTGAACGTGCAAAAGCTGCAGGATTGCACACAGCACTCGACACTGCTGGAAGTGTTCCACTTAATCATTCTCGGGATGTACTTAATTCGGTGGACTTAGTGCTGCTCGATATAAAAAGTATCGATAATCACATGTGTTGGAGTCTGACTGGAAGGGGGAATATAGAGACTCTTGCAACACTCGATTATCTTGAAAAGATTCACAAACCGGTATGGATTCGACATGTTCTCGTTCCAGATTGGACTTGCAATACCGATCAGCTTGTACGACTTGCAGATTATTTAGCTCCCTACACGTGTGTTGAGCAAATAGAATTGCTCCCGTTCCATAAGATGGGAGAATATAAATGGCGAGAGCTTGGATTGCATTACAGTCTTCTAGGAACACCACCCCCAACACAGGAGGCTATCGATACTGCATGTGCTATAATCGAGAGTAGAGGTCTTTCGGTATCTCTTCATCGGGATAAAAGTGGTGTATCAAAGAAGAAAATTGGATAATTTGTATTAGACATCCTTCCCGATTTTCCTTTTTCTTTTTTCGGATTATATTGAACTTTTAGGAGGGCTGGTGAATGGAGCAAGTTCTTGATCAGGCAATGCGAGAAGCTATATCTCAAGCTCGATTACATATGCAGGCGCAGTATGGAGGCCCGTTCGGTGCTGCAATAATTAAAAAGGGGACTGTAATTGCGGTCGGTGCCAACTCGGTATTGAGAGATCATGATCCATCCGCTCATGCGGAGGTTAATGCAATTAGACTCGCAGGAGAAGTGTTAGGAACCCATGATTTGTCAGGGTGTGTACTGTATGCTACAGGGTATCCGTGTCCAATGTGCTTATCGGCAATTATTTGGGCAAATATCGACACGGTGTACTATGGCTGTGATGCTTCCGAAGCAGAAAAGATTGGATTCCGTGATGATTTCATTTATAGATTTATTGAGGGAGGCAGACAAGACTCTTCCGTGCTTACGCTCAAGCAACTGGGGCACGATGCGTGTAAAAAGTTGTACGATGAGTATATTAAGAGTGACGCCCCTTCGTATTAATAGAAAAAGCTACAGCCTAGCCAAAATGCTTTGCAGTAGCTTTATGCTGGAGGTAAGGGGATTCGAACCCCTGGCCTATAGATTGCGAACCTATCGCTCTAGCCAACTGAGCTATACCCCCGCGATATTATAAAAAATTGTATGGTAATCACTGGTTTTTGTCTAGCTGGATTATAGATTGCTGCATCTGGAAAATTTGTTCCTGACTTCCTGGTGGATTAAGAAAATACCCTTGTACCATATCGCAATGTATTGATTTGAGGTATTCAAGCTGTTCCTTGCTTTCCACCCCCTCAACAATTACATGATACCCAAGATCACGAACAACTGTAATCATACTCTCTATAAATTTCTGAGAACGATTGCTGTCCTGTACATCCCACAGAAGTGATTTATCTATTTTTATGCAATAGAATGGGAGATTCACTATATAGGAAAGGTTGGAATACCCGGTTCCAAAATCATCAAGATGAAAACTGATTCCATGGTCGATTAATGGTTTCATGATATCGAGCACATCATTGAAAAAAGCTCCAATAAACGTACTTTCGGTAAGTTCAATATGTATTGAGTCTGGAGGAATTTTATAGCGGTCAACTATCTCAATGAGTTCTTGTGCAATATGTCGGTTGTTAAATTGTAGTCCCGAGAAATTTACTGAGATAGGTGGAAGAACTTTCCCTTTTGCCCTATACGAAGTAATCGTTGTACAGACCTGCTCAAAAACCCACCTGCCAAGCTCTTCAATCATTCCAATTTCCTCCGCAATCGGAATAAATTCACTTGGTGGGACATTACCGATTTGTGGGTCATTCATGCGTAACAAAGCCTCTGCCATGGTCATATCGCCTGTTTCAATGTCATAAATAGGCTGAAATTCAAGTGATAGACTATTAAGTAAAAAAACCTGTGAAAGACAATCGACAAGCTGTTGCTTTCGCTGGATAGTTTGCAGCAACAGAGAATCACAATGCACTACCTGACCTTTTCCTCTGTTTTTTGCCGTACGTATAGCATGGTCAATCAATGTAAGCGGATCGACTTCTGGATATGGTTTGAAAGGAAGTCTCAACGTTACTATTGAAGCTTGAAGACGATTTGAAATGCCTTCCACATACCAGCTTGATGAGAATCGTTGAAGAATAGTCTGAGCAATATCATCACCCCGTGAATCATGTATAGTAATAGCAAATTCATCTCCGCTGTACCGATACACTTGTCCCTGTGGGAGCAGTTCATGGAGCCCTTCGGCAACCGATCTAAGAAACAGATTTCCTCGCTTTTGCCCGTAGGTGTCATTAACAATTTTAAAATTATCTAAGCTCACAATAATTACCAGTGTTTTCCGGTTGAAACGACGAATCTGATCGATTGTATGAATAAAGCTTCCCCGGTTAGGGTATTGAGTAAGTGAATCAATATTGATTCTTCGTGTCTGGAAATTGAGATAGACCGATAGAATTGCAAGCGTAATAGCTATTCCGGTGAGTATGACGTTTGGAAAAAAATACTGAACTACTATGATGCTGAGGGAGAGTGGTGGCAGCCAGAGAAACACACTAAAAAATGTTCGGTCAAGATAGGCTCGTTCAAGCCAAATTGCATAGAGAGCAACCAGAATTTGGGTGGATGCTACAAGAAGCGAAAGCTGATTGTATGGACCTCGCTGATAGTTTCCTTCTGAATCAAAGTAGAATAACCACTTTGTTGAAAGGTTCAGGAATATAATACAGAGATACGTTGCCATGATTGCAACGAGGATAGTGATAAAAAGTTTCAGTCTGCTCTGATGCTCGTGAGGAGTGAATTCATGAACATATAGGAGGAGATACATAATAAAAATGAGTGGAAGAAGCGGATAAAGAGCAAAGTATGCTGTATTAATGGTCATATTGAGCCAAAGAGGGATGAATTGAGCCTGATAAACAGCTTGTATTGACGCAATGTTTAAAGCTGTGCAGAACAGTGTATAGTAGAGACAGAATCGGAACATTTTATCACGGGCGGATGGAATTGCATTCCCATACCGCGAATTCCCGAGAATTATGATAACCACGAGGATTGAAAGGATCTCAGGAATGATATCCCATTTCATAGTCCGATTTTCAGTCATGATCGTTAAAAAAGCAATAGAGCATTGAAATTTTTTATCAGTTCCTTAAAAGTAAAAACCTGACGTTGTGGATAAATACGTAAGGAATTTATGATGATATAAGGAATTACATTAAAATCTATTGCATAAGTGACCTGAGATACATATGATACATGTGAAATGAATCTGCAAAGAAGCTCACTTGTGCGAAACAGTAAACCCTACCTCTTTATGGCTCCAGCATTGGTTCTTGCCTATCTTTTTAGTTATCGTCCCTTTTTTAAAACTGTTGCCAACAGTTTTTCTCTCGTGAACTTCTCTGGAAAAATTATTGAGTTCGTTGGTCTCGAAAACTACAAGAATCTTCTCGTGGATCAAAATTTCCAAATTAGTCTTTTAAACACTTTTCGATTTGCACTATTGTTTATCCCCATCAACCTTCTCGTCTGTCTTTTGGCAGCTCTGCTTGTGTATAGAAAGAGAAGATTTGCAGCGTGGAACGAAACGCTTTTTATGCTACCCATGGTGGTGGCCATGAGTTCAGCTGCCCTGGTATTTCGTGCACTGTTTAATCCGAATATCGGGGTAATCAACTATGTGTTTAATCTTACTATTCAATGGTTCAACGACCCGGCATGGGCAATGTTCACTCTTGTTGCATTGGGAGTTTGGATGGCAATGGGACTTGATTTTCTTCTTCTTCTCGGTGCTCTGCGCAGCGTGCCTACCACTATTATAGAAGCTGCAGAAATCGAAGGTGCTGGCCCAGTCGCAAAATTTTTTCGTATTCAATTACCCATGATCAGCCCTACAATTCTATTTATCATCAGTACTCGATTACGAGACAGTATGCTGCTCAGTGGTCCTGTTCTTGTTATGACAGGAGGGGGTCCCTTACGTTCAACACAGACTTTAGTGTATCAAATGTATATTGAAGGATTTAGCGGGGGTAATTATAGCAAAGGATCAACCATTAGTGTTGTCGTGTTTCTCCTTACCTTTTTACTGATTCTCCTGGCATTCCGTTTTGAACGAAGGAGGGTTTTTTATCAATGAGAACCTCTCAACATATTGGAAATGGAATGAAAGCAGTTGCTGCTACTCTTTTAGGCTTTGTAGTGGTTTTTCCTATCTATTACACTGTAGCGGCTTCATTTTTCTCGTTGCATGAATTTTCCATGTTTCCTCCCCGCTTGTTTCCTACCTCATTCTCACCGATACATTATATTCGGGCAATTACGGAATCGCCGCTACTTCGATTTATGGGTAACTCTCTGGTGGTGAGCGGTGTTGGCACAATTATCAGGATGGCGGTTGCGATATTAGCTGCATTTGCAGTTGCATTTTTCGATTTCAAAGGGAAAAGAGTATTATTCTTTCTTATTATTGGCACCATGATGCTGCCTCCGGATGCTCTCATCATTGAGAACTATCTAACTGTGAGTAGGTTTGGGTTAGTTGATTCCTACTTAGGTATCATGTCTGTGTATCTTTTAGGGCCAGTACAATTGTTCATGCTCAGGCAAAGTTTCAAGACAATACCACGAACGTATCGTGAGATTGCATCTATAGATGGATGTTCTGACCTTTCCTTCCTTTTTGCAGTGGTACTGCCACTGAGTCGCCCGGTTGTACTTGCTCTTTCTTTACACTCTTTTGTTACCCTTTGGAATACATACCTTTGGCCTTTATTAGTAACAAACGCACCACAGATGCGTACTGTTCAGGTAGGTATTACTTTGTTGGGATATGTAGACAGTTTGGACTTCGGTCCAATATTTGCAGCCATCACATTAATGATTATGCCTTCAATACTTCTGTTGTTGGTCTTGCGGAAAAAAATTGTCGCAGGAATCCAATCTGGAATTATGGTGGGGTAATTCGAAATAAAAATTTATATTGAGGAGAAAAATAGGATGAAAAGTAACTCGATGAAATATAAAAGATGGATAGTACTGATGGTAGTAATCCTTCTTCCACTAGCGATATTTGCCGGAGGGGTAAAACAGTCTTCTGATTCAGTATCAGGAACACAAGAGATTGTTGAAATTGAATTTTGGCATCCCAACAGCGGGTTGCTGGGCGATGCAATGACTGAATTGGTAGACAAGTTCAATGGTACCATTGGAAAAGAACAAAACATTGCAGTAAAGGAGATTTATCAAGGAAAAGCATCCGATGTTGCTACGAAGCTGAGAGCGAGCCTGCAGGCAAATAGATCACAGGATCTGCCCGATCTAGCCCAAGTTGATGCTACTGGCGTAATGGATGTTCGGGACTCAGCATACATGGTGCCTGTGCAGCAGCTTGCTCAGGCGGATGCTCAGTATTCAGTGGAAGATCTGCAACCAGGTACCGTACTCTCCATGACGTACAAGGATGTGCTCATCGGCATGCCCTTCAATGCTTCTACCATACTGCTGTATTATAATAAGGACGCTTTTCGTGAGGTGGGGTTAGATCCTGACAGACCACCGAAAACTCTCGAAGAGTTGGCAGAATATGCAAAGAAATTGGTTGTAACTACACCGGATGGCCGTACTGTCCTTCGGTATGGGTTCGCTGGTGTTCCATCATCATACGAACTTGTCTCCTGGATTGGGCAGCAGAAAGGTGTCTCGTATATTACCGATAAGCGAAACGGACACGATGGGAATCCTACTCGTGTGGTTTTTGATACCGAAGGGACATTGGCAACATTTTTGGATGAGTGGAGAAACGTATTCGAACAAGGTGGGCTGGGAAATCTGACCAGCGACGTACGACAACAATTCATCGCAGGCAAAACAGCCATGTTCGTTATTTCGACCAGTAGTCTTGCTACCGTATTAGATTCAGTAGGCGATCGATTTGAAGTGGGTGTTGGATATCTACCGCGTGTTCATGATGAAGCAGATGGTGGAGTTAATATTGGCGGTGGTGCTATCTTCGTGTTTGAAAACGAGAATGATCCACAGAAAGCTGCATCGTGGGAGTTTTTGAAGTTTTTAACAAGTGCTGAGACACAACTTTTCTGGCATCAGAGAACTGGATATTTCCCTGTAAACCTTGGAACGTATGAGATGGACGAGTTTAAAGCTCATTTAGAGGGCAATCCTCTTTTTAAGGTAGCCATTGATCAGTTGAATGCAAGTGATCCTAGAATCCAGAGTGTTTGGTGGCCAAACAGCTATCAAGCGTACTACGAGATTCAAAATACTATTATTGAGATGCTTGAACAGCAGAAAAGTACTGAGGAGACGGTTCGAAAACTATCTACAGTCCTTAACGGGTACATGCAGGAATACAATCGAATGAATCCAGAACTTTAGCAGGTGACTATATGCGGGGCTCCTCCAGAGGAGGCCCTGCATAAAATTCACAACGGAATTTAAATTCACAAGTCAGACAGGAAGAGCCTGGGCATGTCTGGAATCCTCCGTCACGAACTGATTCAAGTTGTTGTACGTGCCACTGCAACTCTTCGAGCAACAGGTCCAGCTCTCGACGTTTTTTAAGGGTATCGGACACTTGCCTACGATACTGTTTCAGTAATTCTATTCTTCGCTTGTTTCCCGAAGTATCTTCCGGACCCATACGTATAATTTGACCTATCTGATCCAACGAGAATCCGAATCGTTTTAGCTGTAAAATACGCAGGAGATAGATGAAGTCAGCATCGGTATAGTATCGTTGTCCACCAACAGAACGACTCTGGGTTTTAAGTAAACCCAGAGCCTCATAATAGCGTACAGTACGAACAGTGACGTGAGCTTTTCTTGCCAGTTCGCCAATTCTATAGGTAGTATCGCTCACGTTTTTTTCCTTAACACGGTATTGCCGAATAATCAATATACATAAAAGACTTCTTCAGCTGCCTGATACACAATGCGAACAAGGTCTTCAATCTCGTGTAGATCGGTACTGGAGAATGCTAAACGTAGATAAGTATTTTTAATTGAAATGGTTCCCACCTCATATTTTTCGAGCAGATAGGTTCGAAGGGCTTCGGCATCTCCGGCACAAATAAAGGAGAGGAAGTAGCCTGAATTAAAGGGGAGGGGAATGAGGTTGGTGTTATCTGCATACTTTGCAAGTACCTGTTTCATGAGACGATAGCGTTCACCAATAAGCTTTATTCCCTCCTCCTTTTCCTTGTGATAGGTAGTACTCTGCATACCCTTCAGCAAAATGGTTTGTGCAGGTTTTGAACAGGATGAAACATTACCTCTTATGGCTCCCATAGATTTTTTTACTAATGCTTCATATTGTGCATCGGTCATTCCCTTTGAGTTGTAGGTGATGAACCCAACACGGAAGCCCCAGACCATTTCCTCTTTGGTGGCCGCATCGCCCTTTATTGCAAGGATATTTTCATGAATATCACAAAGTTTTGCAAAAAGAGATTCCCTACAGACATCTTCTTCAAAAAATAGACCAAAATAGGCATCATCGGTAAAGACAAGGAGCTTGCGACCAGCTTCTGCCTTCCCACGCAGCATAGCAACAATTTCGTCCATTTCGGCGTTTGTCGGAGTATATCCGGTAGGATTATTTGGGAAGTTCAGAATCATTGATACATGAGGACCTTCAATAGCGTCTATAGTGTCGGATAACCCTGTAATATTCAGTTTCCCATCAACAAACAGAGGGAAAGAGACCTGCTTTGCCTCTCTCTGTTCGGTAAACACAAGATTATAATTTCCCCAATACATATCGGGAACAATGATTGACTCATCCTTGTCTAGAAAGAGTGATGCAGCTAGGCTGATTGCATGCGTTAATCCGCCGGTAACAACAGGAAGACTTGTCTTTTTCCCTTTCATGGAGGGGTTTTTCTTTATCATCTCCTCCAGCCATGCCTTACGTAAAGCAAGGTCTCCCGCTGTAGGGGCATATGGAAATACGTCGTTCTTCGAAAGCTCTCCGGTAAATTCTGCATAGATAGAGGGAATACACATAGCACTTCCACCTTCGGTTGCGATTCCGATAGTTGCATTATACTTGTGTGCCTTCTGTTTTGCTTCAGCGGACTGACTGATTATGCCCTTAGGGAAATACATACGGCGACCATAATCGCTTAGTAGTTCGTCTGCAAGGCTTCCAGCCAATACATCGTTAAGTTCTTTTGCTAGTGGATTCATGTCCTGCTCCTTCATGAAAATGGTACCTATATCATACAGGGGCAAACTTGATTCGTGAAGTCTGAAATGCCCAAAAATCGGGTGTTTTGGGGCAGATTTTGTTCTATATATGACATGGGAGCAAGTTTTTGTTTCATTTTCAACATTGGTAGTGTACAGTAGAAGGTGCGGATAGGTGGTATCCCTCAGGGGAGGGTAATCCGCAAACCCAGGAAAAGGAGTGTTTATATGGGAGATCAGCAGAAGGCGCCCGTGAAGAAGGGGATTCTTGGTTGGTATTTTAATTTCAACCTATTGTACAGGATTCTTATCGGGTTAGTTCTTGGAGCGTTGTTAGGGATTATTTTTGGCGAAGGAATCTTGTGGGTTGCACCGTTCGGTGCCCTGTTCGTTCGTTTGTTAAAAATGATAATGATGCCAATCATTCTCTCGACCTTAGTTGTCGGAGCTGCATCTATCAGTCCTGCAACGTTAGGTAAAGTTGGTGTTCGTGTTATTTTGTTCTATCTGCTCACTTCCGCATTTGCGGTGTTCGTGGGACTTATAATGGGAACGATTTTTCAGCCGAGTGCAGAGATGGCAACTATTTCGGTTGAAGCTGCCGGGCGTGCTGCAGCAAGTCAGCCAATTTCCCAGACTTTGTTGAATGTCGTTCCAACAAGTGTGGCTCAGGCTGTTGTAAATGAGACCGTATTGCAGGTTATCTTTTTTGCTATTATTTTTGGAATCGGTGTATCATATCTGAGAATAAGCAAAGAAGAGCGATTGGCAAAAGCCGGTGATGCAATCTACTCTGTTTTCGATGGAACAGCAGAGATTATGATGCGCATGGTAACCAATATTATGCAGTATGCACCGATTGGTGTGCTGGCATTGGTTGCTGAAGTATTTGCCAAGCAGGGTTCAAAAGTTGCTGGATCGTTGGCAATTGTCACTGTTGCCTGTTTCTCAGGGTATATAATTCACATTGTGTTGGTATACGGCGGATTGCTTAAACTTAATAAGCTCAGTATTCGACGATTCTTCCGTGATGCAAAAGATCCTTTCGTAACAGCTTTTGTTACACGTAGTTCTGGTGGAACATTACCTGTTACCATCAAGGCTGCAAGTAATCTTGGTATTCCTAAGGATATTTCTTCATTTTCACTTCCTCTCGGTGCAACCATAAACATGGATGGAACTGCAATCTATCAGGGTGTATGTGCTATATTTATCAGTCTTACAGTAACTGGACATAGTTTTACCCCTGCACAGATGGGAACCATTATCGTAACAGCTACACTTGCTTCAATTGGAACCGCCGGTGTTCCTGGAGCTGGTGCAATTATGTTACTCATGGTTCTTGAAGCAGTCGGCCTTCCAGTTGTGGCGGGTACCGTGGTCGCAGGTGCATATGCAATGATTCTTGGAATTGATGCTATCCTCGATATGGGAAGAACTGCATTGAACGTTACTGGTGACCTGACCTGTACCACCGTGGTTGCCAAAGGTATGAATCAGCTTGACACAGAGCAATGGGCTTAACTGCTCTAACATCTTCTTCTATTGTTTTTAGTGCACAATTAAATCTGCCGCTTAGCGAAATGCTTTGCGGCAGTTTTATATGGTATGTACATACATTCACCTGTTTATTTCCCAACGAAGTGAGCGTAGTGAATCCATTAATGGATCCATTGCCGAGCGAGTGCAGGAAACGAAAGCTTGCTTGCATACCATTCATGTATGCATTGTGTTACTTTCGAATTGGATTAGGTTGAGTTACCGCCCAAACGAATAGCTCTAAAACCCTTCGTGAAACGAAAGAAAGTGAATAGGTTTCTCCCTCTGCTTCAAAGGAGATGCTGCTCGTGAAAAAACGTTTTTTAAAGGTAGGGTTCTTAACTAATTCCCGCTTTATCTCGGTTATTTCGGCAGGATTTCCAAACATGGTAGATATGATAATTACACGATAATAGGTCACAACTATAAATTTACGTCGTTTTTCATGAATTCCAGCGGCAAAGCAGTTGATAGTCTCTAACGGGTAAAGGAGCTCTGCAAGTGGTTTGAGCTCTGTCCTGAATGCATATAAATCATACACATAGAGCTCCTGCATGCGCTCACGAATTTCCCGTAAGGTCTGTCTGTTTTTTGCCACGATGAACTCCTTTGATCTCACCTATCATATCATATCAGAACCCCTTGTCCAGAGCGATTCTCTAGGATACTATCACCAGAGACAGGAGAAATGCATGGAACAAGCAATTGGTATTATTGGTGGTGTAGGGCCGTTCGCAGGAGTGGATTTACTCACAAAAATATTTAAAAACACGATTGCATCACGGGATCAGGAACACCTTAATGTGTACCTTACAAATATTCCATCTAAGATTGGAGATCGAACACAATTTTTACTGCATGGGGGAGATAATCCAGCTGATGGATTATTCGAGAGCTTTTCCAAACTTGCTCAGATGGGTGCAACCGTTGTAGCTATTCCCTGTAATACCGCACATGCTCCAGCTATTTATCAAACTGTAGCTTTACGGGCAGCACAAGAGTTTCCTCAGGTAACGCTGCTGAATATGATTGAAGAAACCTGTGCCTATACAGCAAAGTTGTTTTCAGAGGGTGCAACCATTGGGTTACTCGCAACGAAAGGTACGCATGAAGTTGGATTGTATAGGCAATACTTTGCTGCATATCCGAAATTCCAGTTGATTGAACCGGATGCAGAAGGCCGGAATCGGGTACACGAAGCTATTTATCATACTGAATATGGGATAAAAGCGATTTCTCCCGTGAGCGACACAGCAAAAGGAATTATCATGGATGAGGGGGCAAAGTTACTGGATGCAGGAGCGTCTGCTCTTATTCTTGGGTGTACTGAGTTGCCTCTTGCGGTGCAAGAATGTGATTTTCAGATTCCTCTTATTGATCCTACGCTACTTCTTGCTCGAGCGGCTATTCGTATGATAGCCCCAGATAAGTTATGCAGTCGTTGACCCATAGAGTTGGAAACGATACGATACATTCCATGGCAGATTCAAAAATTACTACTATTCTCTTCGATTTAGACGGAACTTTACTTCCTATGGATCAGGAAAGTTTTATTCAGGCATACTTTACCGCTTTCACGGAGAAGTGCAGGGAATTATCATTTGATCCACAACAGGCGTATAAGGCATTACTCATAGGTGTTCGTGCAATGATGGAAAATGATGGGACAATCACCAACGAGCAAACATTTTGGAATGCTTTTTCTGAGATACTGGATATTCCAGAAGATATACGGAAGGGTGAGTTTATTGCTTTTTATACACAGGAATTTTCACAACTTCAATCTGTGGTTGAACCCTCATTTCGGTCGGCAGAGATAGTACGGAATGTACGTGAAAAAGGTTACACAACCGTATTGGCAACCACTCCGGTATTTCCAAAGGTTGGTACTTTGGAGCGGCTTTCTTGGGCTGGATTAGAACCTTCCTGGTTTGATGAAATTACAACATACGAATATTATTCTTACGCAAAACCAAATCTTGGCTACTATCAACAGATAATTGATCGTGTTGGAGCTCAACCTGAACAATGTCTCATGATAGGTAATGATGTAACAGAGGATCTTATTGTTCGTTCTATGGGAATGCAGGTCTTTCTCGTTACTGACAACCTGATTAATCGAGATAATGTGGATATTTCCTCTTTTCCACAGGGGACCCTTGAGGAGCTTTGGGATTTTTGTAATCGATTGGAACACAGAGAAAAAAGTCGCTGATTCCGCATGGTATCAACGACTTCTTAGTGGAGGTAAGGGGAATTGAACCCCTGACCTTTTGAATGCCATTCAAACGCTCTAGCCAACTGAGCTACACCCCCAAGTGCATTGGTAGCATACCGAGGGAACATGATTTAGTCAATATTTACTCATAGAAGATTCATTACGTGCGTTATTGCAGAAAATGTAAAGAAGCATGACTCTTTGGCTAGGAAAAGCTAAGCAGAGAATCCTCAGACCAGCTCTGTGAATTTAACATTCGTGAGTCTAAAATAACATAATGTAAAAATAATAACAAAAAATTATAAAAACATATTCCCAAAGATACCCATGTTACGCTACATTCTTCTCAAGATAATACAACTATGAGACAAAAACAGTCTTAAGTGGAGGTGTGTAACATGGAAAAAATTAAAGTGGCAGTCATTGGTTCAACAGGAGCTGTCGGCCAGGTGTTTATGTGGATGCTTGCTGATCATCCCTGGTTCGAAGTAGCGTATATAACAGCCTCTGCTGCACGAATAGATCAGAAATATGGTACCTCAGTTCATTGGTTACTTCCATTCGAGATGCCTTCAACAATAAGAAAACAGACTATACATGAGTTGGACAGTGAAGAGATGCGAGCTCGTGGTATAGATATAATTTTTTCAGCACTCCCTGCAAATGTTGCTGCCATTGTGGAACCTGAACTGCGTAAAAAGGGCTTTTATGTATTCTCCAATGCTTCTGCAATGCGATATCATGAAAATGTACCAATTCTCATTCCGGAGACAAACTTAGAGACTCTGAAGTTAATAGAAGACCAGGGATATCCAACGGGTGGATTCGTTGTTACTAATGCAAACTGTGTGACAACTGGATTAGCCATGGCTTTAGCTCCGCTCAAGCAATTTAACATACGTCACATTACGTTGTGTACGTATCAGTCGGTCAGTGGTGCCGGATACCCAGGCCTTTCTTCGTTTGATATCACCGATAACTGTATTCCCTATATTGGAGGAGAAGAAGAAAAAATTGAGAAAGAGATTAAAAAGATTCTATCATGGGATCCAATTATTGACGTATACTCGGTTCGAGTTCCCGTAATGTTCGGACACCTTGAGGCAGTATGGCTTGATTTTGACCAAGAAGTGTCGCTTGACGAAATCATTCAGGCTTGGGCTGCTTTCTCTGTTGTGCCAGAATTACCGTCAACACCTGCCCAGCCCATTGTTTATGATGATGGGCAGGCTTTTCCTCAACCTAAATATGCATTTTGGGGAACCCCGAAAGGGATGGAAGTGTACACAGGAAGATTGAAGAAGCGTGGAACCAGAATTGGGTTTATGCTCATGGTAAATAATTTGGTCAAAGGTTCTGCAGGTGGTTCAATTCAAAATGCCGAAGCGTTTGTCAAACAGTATGGATTGTTGTAAATTAGGTTTGCGGTGTAAGATACCCCTTAAGGAGTGAACTATGAAAAGATTATTAGTGATAATTATAGTTCTCAGCTTTGCTGTTTCTGGAATCTCAGCTGGACTTATATCATTTGGTTTTGGGGCACAGGGAGTAAATTCCCAGCCAATCAGTGCTGAATCTGCTTTTGAAGATTGGACCTATGGTGCAGAGATGCGGCTTGGCGTATTATTTCTCGAAGGAAGTCTGAATGGTCGTTTTACCAGTGAATCCGAGTTCACCGGGTTAGTGACAGTTGGAACTAATTTAAGCTTATTTGGTTTACTTCATATAGGGGTGGGTGTAGGTCCTGAGCTTGGCCTGCAATTCCCAGAGGGTGAAATCGGTTGGTTCTATAGAGATGATAATGGATTTAAGCAACCATCCAATGATATTTTAGAGATGTTTAATAATGGTCTCGTGCATTATCGTGCACATGCCGATGTTAAATTTGGTCGTTTTTCCTGGGGCTTATCCTATGAAGTGCCATCGAGCGGTTTTACTTTCTCCAATGAGGATTATCTTTCCATGGTGCCACACTGGGATCAAGCTCAATTTGGAACGTCACTCCTATTCTGGCTTTTCTAGAACCATAGTAATACAATCACGAACAGCAACAGTGTAAGTTTTTCCATTCTGCTCGATTGTCCAGTTCCCAAAACGAGGGCATCCCTCGCAGGGGAGCTGGAGTGCGTCGTATCGGTAGCAAGCTCTACTGATAAATAGCGGTAAAGGGAATGGTTCATGAGGTTCTATAGCAGTGGAAGCGACCATAGGCCATGAAGACGTGTCCTGCACAGGACGCTCAATCCAACGATATATACCGACACTGTTCGGTGTTTCAGCAAGTAATAATTCAACAGAGAGTCGATTGGTCATATAGAGATATACATCGATAAAACAGGGAATATCCGGATGAGACTGAGCCCATTTTATATGGCTGATATTGTTTAATCCGACACGTACCGGAAGTGAAATAGTACGAATAAGTGTTTCGAGCATCTCATACTGCTCAGATTCATTGAAAGTAATGGGAGCTAACGGGATGTATACAGTGCTGTCAATCACTGCAAGTAGATGTTCTACCGGTGTTCCTTTTGTGAGTGCTTCAACCACTTCTGTGAGATTGACCCACGGGATAATCGCATCACTCGGAGGTGATATTTCTCTTCGAAGTGGAAGTTGTTCCCCTCTCTTAGTTGGCTCTAAAGAGGGATGAATCGGTTTTGTAAGATGTTCCTGAAGTATCTGATTTAACCAGCTGTACCATGTGCGACGAATCTCCTTCATCTGACTGAGAGGAAAAAATACCTGCTCCTCTGTGAAATCCTCAGGGAAAATGATTTCAAGTTTCCCCAATGTTACCAGACCCTCTCCCGGAGTCGAGAATAATTTCTCCAGATTTGAACGAACCTGTTGCGGGCGATGAGCTCGTTGAATATCGAGCGGGTAGGTTTTTACTTCAAAAGGAGAAATCCAGGTGGGGAGATTCCCTGCTCTTAGAGCAACTGCATTCTGGGTAAATGTGGCCTGTACATCTACTGGGAAACGGTACGGTAATATTCCCATCTCCGAAATATCAGCCAGATTAAGATTGTGCCGGGAGACACAAAAGAGAGAATCTCCCTGTTTCATCGGTGCCGAATAGGGAACCTTTATGTTCACTTGCATACCTTGTTGAGCCGTATAGAGTGGTCGACCATGAGCATCAGTCATTGAATGGAGTCCGAATTTCTGAGGTTCATCTATCCCAGAGCCACTATCGAATAACCAAAGAAGTCCATCTCTTAGAGAAATATCGTGTTCGAGAAGCACCGAAACTACATCTGAATCACCTACATCTCTTCCTTGTACAACCGTGCCTATACGAAAACCACAGTGACCAGGATATTGATTGGTGATGAGCGGGGGAGTGTGACGATTCTCTATGGGAGATTCTTTTCCATAGCCAAACATCCAGCCTTTTCCGGATTCCCTGGCAAACTGAGCTTCCATATTTTCTCGAGCTTGGTTGATTGCACTGGACTCACTCACACCATCTAATATCATGCGATAATACTGTGCTGCGAAACGGACATATGCAGGGCTCTTCATTCGTCCCTCGATTTTAAGGGAATCTATACCTAAGTCTCGCAACTTTGTTACCTCTTGCCCAATCGCTAGGTCAGCGAGTGAGAAAAAGTATCCATCTCGTTCTTTATTGCTGAACCAGGTTCTGCATATTTGTGCACACTCGCCTCTATTAGCACTGCGTCCGGTAATGCAGTGTGAAGCCATACACAGTCCACTAAAGCCATAGCACATAGCACCATGGATAAAGACTTTTAAAGAAACGTCCGGACAGGCTATTCGAATACGAGAAATTTCGGCGAAAGTGAGTTCGCGTGAGAGTACTATGCGCGAGAATCCAATCGATTGAAGGGCTTTTACTCCATCTACAGTATGCACGGCAAGCTGTGTGCTGCAATGTAAGGCGAGTGAGGGAAATTCCTGAGCTATCATTCGTGCCAAGCCTAGATCTTGAACAATAATACCATCGGGTTGTATGAAGGTTAATCTACGTATGATCTCACGCATGTGCTCAAGTTCTTGATCATCGAGCAAGGTATTTAATGTTACATAGACATTTTTCTGCTTCTGCACACATAGAGTTTTCAGTTGAGCAAGTTCATCAAAAGAGAAATTAGTTGCATATTTTCGGGCCGAGAAACTCCTCAGTCCGAGGTATACGGCATCTGCTCCCCCTTCAAAGGCTTGAAGAGCTGACTGTAAGGAACCGGCGGGTAATGTTAATTCAATCATGCTGACCTCTCGTAACATTCAGGTACATGATTGTCCCTTATGCCACATCTCATGAAAAGCATAGAAGAACCAAACAAAGATGGCAATGGTGTATGTACAGAATTTTGAGTATGATGAAATTAAACGATTAAAATCAAATAATTACATTACAAATACAAGATATTTAGGAGTTTCAAGTCTTGCCCAAAAGGGTGAAAATCGATACTGTTTTTCATTATATGCAGTAAACACAGACCGCATGCTGTGAAATATTTTTTAGGAGAAATGGATGAAACTACAAGATCTAAAACATGCAGGATTGAAGAAGTGGATCGACGAAGTCGCCGCCCTCACCAAACCAGAAGGCATTGTGATTGCAGATGGAAGTGCAGCACAGTATCAGCAACTGGTAGACGAGATGGTTGCTAGCGGGCTCGCCACGCCGCTGAACCCCGAGAAAAAACCGGGCTGTATAGCATTCTTCTCCGACCCCTCAGATGTCGCACGTGTTGAGAACAGAACCTACATCGCGGCAGAAACAAAAGAGGCTGCTGGTCCAACTAATAACTGGATTGATCCAGTTGAGTTAAAGAAGACCATGAAAGGCCTGTACGATGGTTGTATGAAGGGACGTACTCTATACGTTATTCCCTTCTCTATGGGTCCAGTTGGTTCCGATATAGCTAAAATTGGTGTAGAAATAACCGATAGTGCTTACGTAGTGACCAACATGATGATTATGACCCGTGTTGGCGAACGTGTTCTTGATGTCCTCGGATCTAATGGAACTTTTGTTCCCTGTCTTCACAGTGTAGGAAAACCGTTAGCCGACGGTGAGTCGGATCATGGTATATGGCCATGTGCTCCTATTGAACAGAAATACATCTCCCATTTTCCTGAGACTCGCGAAATTTGGTCTTATGGTTCTGGGTATGGTGGAAATGCCCTTCTGGGTAAGAAGTGTCTTGCTTTACGAATTGCTTCGGTCATTGCTCGTGATGAGGGTTGGCTTGCTGAGCATATGCTCATACTCAAGATAACTAATCCCGAAGGTGTCGCTAAATATGTTGCTGCGGCGTTCCCCAGTGCGTGTGGAAAAACTAACCTTGCTATGCTGGTTCCCACCACACCTGACTGGAAAGTTGAAACTATTGGTGATGATATTGCATGGATGAAATTTGGTGCCGATGGCCGGTTGTATGCCATTAATCCAGAAGCTGGATTCTTTGGTGTTGCTCCTGGAACTTCTCTTGATTCAAACCCTAACGCAATGTATTCACTCCAGAAAAATTCAATCTTTACTAACTGTGCTCTTACTGAAGATAAGGATATCTGGTGGGAAGGCATCGGGTATGACGCTCCAGGGGAGTTGATTGATTGGAAAGGAAATAAGTGGGTTCAAGATAAGGGAAATAAGGAGCAGTCGCCTGCTTCACACCCGAATGCACGATTCACCGCTCCCGCCAGTCAGTGTCCAAGTATTGCTGCCGAATGGGAAGATCCGAATGGTGTTCCCATCGATGCAATCCTCTTTGGTGGTCGACGTCCTCATACCGTACCTCTTGTGCACCAGGCTCGTGATTGGAATCATGGAGTATTTCTCGGTTCTATTGTTGGATCCGAAATTACTGCTGCTGCACTTGATCTTAAAGCAGGTACAATTCGCCGTGACCCGTTTGCTATGTTACCCTTCTGTGGATACCACATGGGAGAGTATTTCCAGCATTGGATTTCTATCGGTAAGACTCATGACCAGTCTCTGCTACCAAAGATTTTCTACGTAAACTGGTTCCGAAAAACAGATGATGGCAAATGGCTCTGGCCAGGTTTCGGTGAGAATAGCCGAGTTCTGAAGTGGGTATTTGAAGCCTGTGCAGGAACTGCAAAGACTCAGGAAACAGCTATTGGCATTATGCCTACTCCCGATGCTATTGATCGTCCTGAGGGTGTGACTGAAGAGGATATGGCTGAACTCCTGTGTGTGGACCGTGAAGGCTGGCTGAAAGAGGTTGCCGATATTCGAGAAAACCACTATCCTAAATTTGGTGATAAGTTACCTCCTGAACTTGCAGATATGCTCAATGTCATGGAGAATAATTTAAAAGCCGACGAATGTTGCGGGAAGTCAGGCTGCTGCTGTTGCTAACCTAGCATGGAAGAAAAGCGGGTGAACAAGTATTTGGTGCATCCGCCCTTCCCTGCAGGGGTATACCCCTCGCAGTTCATTATAGATTGCCGTCCAGAGTTTTCATGCTTTGGGCGGTCTTTTTTTGCAAAATTTAAACGAAAATTACTCATTTTCATACTTTGGTACGAAGTCAAATACCATTCATCATGACATCCTTAGAAAAAATTGTGTAGGAGGATGATTATGAAATCACTGGTAGGAAAGGGCTTTGTACTGTGTGTATGTCTCCTTATTCTCTGTAGTGGTTTACATCTATTCGCCCAAGATGCACAAAAACCATTGCCTACATGGACAATCTCGGTAAATCCTCTTGGGTTTCTCCAATTTGGCCCCGTTGTTCAAGCGGAGAGAAAAATTACAGAAAATGCAGTTGTACTTGGAAGTTTTCGTTTTCATAGCCTAGGTCTTATGAGCACTTTGGTGAATGGGGATGATGACGTGATAGTGGGAATCGGTTCTGCTGCAATCGGTGCAGGATACCGATATTTCTACTCATTCTCCAACTCTCCTAACCAGATCTACTTTGGTGGAGTTCTTGAAGTTTGCTGGATATATGGCGATGAAGACGTAGGAGATCCAGGGGAATCGAAATATTCCAATACCGGAATTGTGTATATGGGAAATTTCGGGTATAGGTGGCGTTTCCCGAATAACTTTTCAATTTCAACTGGAGCCTATTTTGGAGGGTACCGAGAATTTTTCTCTGAATGGTGGTACGTGAATGATTATTCATACTATTCAGCAGGTGAGAAAATCCAAGGAAGTCTGACAAGTCAAGTGTTCGGCATGGCGGAGCTCGCATTCAATTGGGAGTATTAATTTGCCCTCATTTCAGTAAGCTCTTCATGCAAGGAATATGATGTGAAATATAGATATGTGTGGATATTTCCCATAATCTTTATCACGCTGATGTGTGTAGTTTCCTGTCCGTATCCGGAGTCGGATTTGCCGCCAACGCAGAATTATGTTCGGCCGCAGGATCCTCATGAGGATGCTCCTAACTGGGATTTGTTCGGTGTAACCATAGATTCTCAGGCTACAGTCAATGCGAGAAAAGTCTATACATGGCTACAGTTACTTCCATTACGAAATGAGAATAAATATATCTCCGGCCAGCACATTGGTGATCAATGTACGCAAAGGGATTTTGATAACAATATGCTTGCTTTGTTTGAGGATACGGGAAAGTGGCCTGCGATGATTGGTGTTGATTACTTTCGCGGAGTTTCATATGACGGGGAGCATGCTACCGATAGCATGGGTAAGACCGATACATTGATTGAATACTGGGCAGATGGGGGTCTTACTACAGTATCTGCACATATCATAAATCCTTGGACGGGAGGAGGATCACGTGAGAAGACTTACACTGGTGGAGGCTATGCAGATGCCTACACGCAAGGAACCACAGCTCATACCAATTTACAGGCAGATTTTGATCTACTCGCTGATCACTTTTTACGATTGCAAGATGAGGGCGTTGTTGTATTGTTCAGACCGTTTCACGAAATGAATGGACCTTGGTTTTGGTGGTACACTACCGATGCCAATCAATTC